>JBIKTI010000104.1:0-7425 GCA_044348205.1 Phycisphaerales bacterium
GGCACAGAGTGCCATGGGAAGACGAGCTCGCCCGTCTCCGCGTCGCGCACGCTTCCGAGGACCGACATGGCGGTCAACTTCACGCCGTTCGCGCTCACGAAGACGCCGTTCGTGCCCGCGCGCGCCTCGCTTCCGTCGGGCAGCTGGTAGATCCACACGGGCATCGACACGCCGCGCGTCGCGACGAGCGCGCGGTCTGCGTCGATGCGCGGGATCGACGGGAACTCTCGGAAGCCCGAGACCTCGCCGCCCTTCGTGAAGCTGTCCGAGTTGTTCGGCTCGGGCACCTCCTCGCCGCGCAGGAAGATCGCCTCGACGGGCTGGCCCATCGCGCTCATCCGCTTGCGGAAGATGCCCGAGACGGGCTCGCTCGAGCCGACGGAGCGTGCGCGGAACACGACGACACCGTCCCTGTTCACCGACGGCTGGTTGAAGCTGCCGAAGCGCTGGGGGGTGCCTGGGATCTCGTCGCGCGAGTCGGCGATCTTGCGCCACTCGAGCGGCTCCTGGACCACTGGCCCGTCGCCCGCGAACGACGCGCCGCCCGCGAGCGCCACGGCCGTTGCCAAGACGAGAGCCCCGCGGAGGAGCGCCTCTCCCCTGCACTCAGGTCCACCAGATTGCCTCGGTTCACGATGTCGTCCGTCCAGTACTCCGCCCATGGCGATCTCCCTTCGAATTCGTTGCACTGCGCGACATGACGCGCTCATCCACGATGGCGGGCCCACCTCGGGCCACACGGATCGAACTGAAGCGCCCGCGTCGCAACATGTCGCCGCGCAACCTTCCCCAAAGACGCGCGCATGGACCGCAATCCACAAGGTCTGCGAATCACCACGCCCGCGGCCTGCTGCGAGCGCACCGCGGGCGTAGGGCGGGTGCACCCCAGGCGCTCCAAGGGAAGTTGCCTGAAATTGAAAGGTGCGCCTCGCGCGGGCGGCAAGTCCGCGTACAACAGTGCCGCGGCGCCGCCTCCGATGCGCGCCCGTTCAACGCTGGAACGCACCCATGCCCGACACGCAAACGCACCGAACCATCCGTTTCTCCGCCACTTCCGCGCGTCTCGCGACGCTCGCGGCCGTCGTCCTCGCGACGGGCGGGAGCCTCGGCCTCGCTTCAATTGCGTCCGCGCAGGTCGCGTTCGGCGGGGCGTCCGCCTTTATCGAGATCGCGGGCGAGCAGGAGTTCACGGGCGAACTCATCGTGCGTCCGAAGCAGGATCTGTCCTCGGCCCAGCGCCGACAGGCGTTGAAGCTGATCCGCGCGTTCCCGAACCGCCGCAACACGACCACGGACGAGTTCGTCCTCTCCGTCGGTGTCGGGCCCGTCGTGCCTGGTCACGCCGAGAACACCGTCGCCGCCAACCTCATCGCGTCGGGCCTCTTCCAGTATGCGTGCCCGAACTGGATGCTCTTCCCGACCGAGATCCCCGACGACCCGCGCTACGCCGAGCAGTGGCATCACCCGATGATGCAGTCGCCCGCAGCGTGGGACATCCACCGCGCCGACGGCAAGGGCGAGATCATCATCGCCGTCACCGACACGGGCATCGTGCCGCATGAGGATCTGCCGCACCGCGTGCCCGGGTTCAATAGCGTGAGCGACCTACCTGAGGCGAGCGGCGGCGACCTGACGGACATCAACGGCCACGGCACCCATGTCGCAGGCTGCGCGGCGGCAGCGGGCGACAACGCTGTCGGCGTGAGCGGAGTGGGCTGGAGGCTCCGCGTGATGCCGATCCGCGTGAGCGAGGCTGGAAACGGCGGCGCAAGCTTCGAGAACCTGCTGCAGGCCGTGCAGTGGGCCGCCGAGAACGGCGCGAAGGTGATCAGCACGAGCTACTCGGGCATCGGCTTCGAGCCGATCGAGACGATGGGCCAGTATGTGCGCTCGCTCGACGCGAGCATGCTGTGGGCCGCAGGAAACTCGGCCACCGACCACTCGGGCTGGGACTTCGAGCATGTCCTCGTCGTCGGCGCGAGCAACCAGAGCGACCAGCGCGCGAGCTTCTCGAGCTTCGGCCGCGGCGTCGACCTCTTCGCGCCGGGCGTCAGCATCCTCAGCACCACGAACAACGGCGCCTACGGCTTCGCGAGCGGCACCAGCATGGCGACCCCCGTCGCCAACGGCGCGCTCGCCATGGTCCGCTCCGTGAATCCGCTCCTTTCCGCGGTGCACGCCGAGCACATCCTCTTCCACAGCTGCGACTTCTGGGATGCCGAGCCCAACAGCGAGGCCTTCGGCTGGGGCCGCATCAACCTCCGCCGCGCGCTCGAGGAGTCGGTCGACGCGCTCGTGCCGCAGCCGCCCGTCGGCCGCAACGACCGCACGCGCGCCGTCGCGGGTGGCTCGGCCTCGCTCGATGTCCTTGCGAACGACTACGACCCCAACATGGACGCGCTTGAGATCGCGTCCTTCGACGCGACGACCTCGGCGGGCGCCGCTGTCTCGCTCGTGAAGGGCGCGGACGGCGCGCGCGACACGCTGCTCGTCGCCGATGTCGGCGCCGCGGCGGGAACGCAGTCGCTCACCTACACGCTGGTCGAACCCGCGAGCGGCGCGACGGCCACGGCGACCGCCTTCATCGACAGCACGATCGCGCGCCGCGCCGACAACCCGATCGGCGCCGAGCCCGGGCTCTTCGTCGGCTACTACGCGCTCTCTGCGCCGACGGTGCTGCCTGATTTCAGCGCGCTTTCCCCGTACGCATCGGAAGTCGTCCCGACGATCGACTTCGCGTCGACGAACGGCGCGTTCGCAGGCAGCGGCCGCGCGGACGAGGTCGGCGCGGCCTACACGGGCTGGATCGACATCCCCGAAACAGGATTCTGGACGCTCAGCACCACGAGCGACGACGGCTCGAAGCTCTGGATCGGCGACGACCTCGTCGTCAACAACGACGGCCTCCACGGCATGGTGACCGTGCGCGGCACGCGTGCGCTTGCGGCGGGCAAGCACAAGCTCCGCGTCGAGTTCTTCGAGGCGGGCGGTGGCGCAGGCCTCCAGATGCGCTGGTCGGGCCCCTCGCAGGGCACGGTGATCGTGCCCGCGTCACAGCTCTTCTTCGGCGGCACGGTCGAGCCCGCGGACCTCACGGGCGACGGCGTTGTGAACGCAGCCGACCTCGCGGTGCTTCTCGCCGCGTGGGGCAATGCCAACTCGCCCGCCGACATCGACGGCGACGGCACGGTGGGAGCGCAGGACCTCGCGGCGCTCCTTGCGCGCTGGACGCTCTGACGCACGCCGCGCTCAGCGCGTTCCGCGAAGGAGTTCCTCGCGCATCCGCTCGTAGAGCGGCGCGAAGCGGCCCGAGCCGCGGATCCCTTGGTCGATCAGCACGGCGGCCTCGCCTGCGCGGCCGCACTTGATGTACGACATCACGAGCGCCTGGTCGCAGGCGACGAGGTCTTCCGCCGTCATCTTCGGGCGCGCGGCCACGAGGAACGGAATCGCCTCCGCCCATTCGCCCCGCAGCTGGCAGAGCCTGCCGATGTAGCGCTCGGTGAAGCCCGACTCCGAGTGACCGAACGAGAGCAGGAAGCGGCCTCGGTCGATCGCGGCGAGCGCCTGCGCGCGCGCGGCCTCGTCGAGCGCGCCCGCGAGCCGCTCGCGGCATGCGAGCTCGAAGTAGGCGTACTCGAGCGACCACGAGGTGTAGTCGGGCACCTGCCGCCGCGCGATTCCGTAGAGCCGCGCCGCCTCCGCTGTCTCGCCTTCGCGCAGGAGGACGCGCGCCACCATTCCCGCGAGCGGCCGCAGCCCGCCTGCGTGCGGACGCTCGGTCTGCCACTCGCGCGCGACCTCGCGCACCGATGGGCGCATGCGGGCCTCGGCCTCGGCGACGAGCGCCTCGAAGCGCGCGAGCGCCTCGGGGTTGCTCCGCTTCATGAACGGGATGCGGAAGAGGACCCGCATCGTGTGGTGGACGCGGTAGTCGTCGTAGGGATTCGCACCGAGCTCCGCCGCAGAAAGCTCCCACGACGAGAGCTCGGCAATGCGCTGCGCGCGCGAGGAAAGCGGTCCCTCGGCTGCGATCGCGCCCACGATCAGGCGCGCCGCCATCGCCTGCCCCTTCACCGTGAGGTGCACATGGTCGTCCATGAGGTCCCAGCCCGTGGCGCCGTCCGCGCTCGCGGCTCGGAACGACTCCGCGACATCGCACAGGGTCGCGCCATGCTCGCGCGCGGCCTCGCGGATCGCCTCCTCCGTGGCGCGCGTCGGGCGCCACGGCATGGTGTCGAGGTCGCGCGCGTCGAGAAACGCCGTGCGCGCCTCGTCGCGGCGGCCGTCGGCGGCGAACTGCCTCGCCTCCGCGAACCGCGCCGCCGCGCCGCTGCCCTCGCCGATCGGCGCAAGGCCGCTCTCGTTGCTCGGCGTGGTGCACACGATCGCGCGCGCACCAGCGGCCTCGGCCGTCGCGATCATCCGCGAGAGATGCGCGCGGAGATTCGCAGCCGCCTGCGCGCGCAGCGGGCTCTCCGCGGAAATCGACACCTGTCCGATCATCTCCTCCATCAGCGTGCGGTCCTCGCCGCCGCCAGCGAAGAGCCCGTCGAGCGCCTGCACGAGCGCAAGACCGCGCGCGGCGCGCATCCACGGCAAGAGCGCCGTCGGCAGCGACCCCGACGAGTTGATCGACGCCGTGCCGTAGGCGCCGAAGAACTCGTTGTTTCCGACGAAGAAGACGACGACATCGGGCTCGTGCCGCGCGACCTCGTCGACCATCGCGACGAGCGGAAAGCTCGCGACCGCTGTGGTGCCGAGGTTGATCACCTCGACGCGCGAAGTGCCCGCGGGCGCAGCGTCGCCTTCGAGGAGCATCGCGAGGTCGCGCTCGAGGAACGCGGAGATCGCGAGATTCCTCGGCTGCGGATAGCCCTTCGCAGCCGACTCGCCCACGACGAAGACCCGCATCGTGCCCGCAGGCTTCGGCGACTCGAAGTGCGACTCCTCCGCGTAGCCAGGCCGATCGGGGTTCGCGAAGAAGTACGGCTTCGTCGCGGCTGGCTCGACCACCATGAGCCTTCGCCCTGGCGCAAGCTCGCCCGCATCGCGGATGAACGCGGGATATCCGCCGAATCCCGCGATGCGAAGCCCGATCTCGACGACGCCGAGCGCGGCGAGCGGGATCGCCAGCGTCACCAGCATGAAGAGCGCGCGCTTCCATCGCGGAAGCGGCGGCGCGGTGTCCGCATCAGAAGGTCCGCGTCGGGTCATGCATGCCTCCGTTGGGAATCGCCCGCCACATCGATCGCGCGCGCGCGCCGCGCAGCTCGAGCCTGTCGCGCCCAAGGAGCCGCGACACCACCCCGAGCGGCGTGACCACGAGGAAGTACACAGCGCCGAGCGCGACCGTTCCGATCACCGTGCCGACGACGAGGACGAACGCCATCCACGCCCAGTACGCGGGAAGGCCGATGCGCGTGCCCGTGCCCGCGGTCACCAGCGCAAAGGCGCCGAAACCCCAGAGAAACGGCGCCATTCCCTTGCCTGCTGCGAAGAGGCCCCAGTCGACGAAATGAAAGAGGCTTCCCATCGCGGCGAGCGCCGCAGCCAGGGTCACGGCCCACAGCCTGAGCGCGCGGGGAGTCGGTCTCCAGTCGATCTCGATCATGGCGTGGTCCGATCTCAGAAGAGCGTGTAGATGAACGGCGCGGCCTTCGTGCCGCCGAGGATGATGAGCAGGCCCGCGAGGAGGAGCACCACGATCACGGGCACGAGCATGTACGCCTTGTGCGCGCGGATGAATCCGAAGAGCTCTCCGAGGAACGATCGTCTCTGCATGGCGTGCGTCTCCGGGCGTGGCTCGCGTCGGCCGTCAGTCGAGGCGGAACGAGCGCTTGTACTCGTCGGCTCCCTGCATCGGTGGCTGCGCCGACTTGTCGAGATAGAGGTTGCCGACGACGAGTGCGTCGATGTCTGTGAACATGAACGATCGATACGCATCCGCAGGGCTGTGCACGATCGGCTCGCCGCGGATGTTGAAGCTGGTGTTGACGAGCACGGGGCAGCCCGTGCGCGCCTCGAACGCACGCAGGATCGCATGGAAGCGCGGCGCGCGCTCGGCGTCCACCGTCTGGACGCGCGCCGAGCCGTCGACATGCGTGACGGCGGGGATGTCGCTGCGGACGACCTTCAGCATCTCCGTGCCGCGCGCGCGGCGCTCCTCGTCCGCGAGGGTGCGCATGCGTGCGTCGGCGACGGGCGCCACGAGCAGCATGTACGGGCTCGGGTGCGCGAGATCGAACCACTCGCGCTGCCGCTCGGCGAGCACTGCGGGCGCGAACGGGCGGAACGACTCGCGGAACTTGATCGCCACATTCATGCGCCGCTGCATCGACGGGTCGCGCGGGTCGCCGAGGATCGAGCGGTTCCCAAGCGCGCGCGGGCCGAACTCCGCACGGCCCGCGAAGTGGCCGACGATGCGCCCGCGCGCCAGCTCTTCCGCCACGCGCGCCGCGAGCGCCTCCTCGTCGAGCGCCTCGAACACGGCGCCCATCCGCTCGAGCTCTGCGCGCGCGTCGCGCTCCGAATACGAAGGCCCGAGATACGAACCCTGCTGTGCGTCGCCCGCCACGGCCGTGCGCGGCTTCCCGAGGTGGCGATGCCAGTAGGCGAGCGCCGCGCCGACAGCGCCGCCCGAGTCCCCTGCCGCGGGCTGCACCCACACCTGATCGAACGGCCCCTCGCGCAGCACGCGGCCGTTCGCCACGCAGTTGAGCGCCACGCCGCCCGCGAGACAGAGGTTCCGCTCGCCCGTCTTCGCGTGCACATGCCGCGCCATGCGCAGCACGATCTCCTCGGTCACGCGCTGGATGCTCGCCGCGATGTCCATCTCGCGCTGCGTGAGCGGCGACTCGGGCGCGCGCGGCGGCGCACCGAAAAGCGCGTGGAACCGCGGCGAGGTCATGCGCATTCCGTGCGCATACGAGAAGCACCGCTGGTCGAGCGAGAACGATCCGTCCTCCGCGAGTCCGACGATCTCCCCGAGGATCAGGTCGACGAAGCGCGGCTCGCCGTAGGGCGCGAGTCCCATCAGCTTGTACTCGCCCGAATTCACGCGGAATCCGCAGTAGTGCGTGAACGCGCTGTAGAGGAGGCCAGGCGAATGTGGGAAACGCATCTCCTCGCGGAGCTCGATCGCATGCCCGTCGCCGACGCCCCAGCTTGCGGTCGCCCACTCGCCCACGCCGTCGAGCGTGAGGATCGCGGCGCGGTCGAAGGGGCTCGGGTAGAACGCGCTCGCAGCATGCGACTCGTGGTGCGTCGTGAAGAGGATCGGCCCCGTGTAGGGCGCGCCCGTCGCGTCGCGCAGCCCCGCGTCGATCTCGCGCGGCAGATGCAGCTTCTTCCGAAGCCACACGGGCATCGACGCGAGGAACTGCCCGAAGCCGCGCGGCGCGAAGGCGAGCGCCGTCTCGAGGA
>JBIKTI010000528.1:0-5819 GCA_044348205.1 Phycisphaerales bacterium
AGCATGGCCTACTGCTACCACGCCGCGCCCAGCTATGGCAAGGGGGAATAAATCTTCATCGCTACCCTTGCACTATTCCACCGGGGCATAGTAATAAGGAAGGGCGAGGTGAGCATGAAGGTTCGAATCTACATGGCCGGTGCCGACTACAGCGGCGTTCCCTGGGCGTTCTTTGCCGATCCGGAGAACGAGGAGTCGTGCGCGAACGCACGCGCCCTCACGGCGTCTCTCTGCGGACACGACGACATCCACGTCGTCGACCTCGAGGTGCCTGCCGCGATCATGCTCCAGACGCGCCCCCTTCCGCCGGTCCATCGCGCTTACCCGGAGTCCCCCGATGTCTGAACTCTACGCCCTCGCCGTGTGGGCTATGTCCCCAGCAGGCGGCCCCCCGCCTCTTGCCTACCTCGTCGCGGCGCTGTCGCCGCTCATCGCTCACTACACCCTGGAGTCCTGACTATGCCCCTCGTCATGTCCGCCACCATCGGCAAGCTTGCCGAGGCCCTCGCCTCGGCACAGTCCGAGATGAACCCGGCGAAGAAAAACGCCACCAATCCGCACTTCCGCAGCACGTACGCGGACCTCGCCAGCCTCCACGACGCGTCGCGCGCCGCGCTCGGGAAGCACGGCTTGGCCGTAGTCCAGCTCCCCGGCCGCCGCGACGACGGCACCACGACCGTAACGACGATGCTCATGCACGCGTCTGGCGAGTTTATCGGCGATGAATCGGGCGTTCGGCTGTCCGCCGAGACGGCCCAGGCCGCCGGCTCCGTGATCTCGTACCTGCGCCGGTACGCCTACGCCGCCGTGCTCGGCCTGTCCGCCGAGGACGACGACGGCGCCGCGGCCTCCCAGCCTATGCGTCGCGAGGAGCGCCAGACGGAGCGCGCTGCCGAGCGCCCGGCGCCCGCCGAGCTGCGCGTCGTAGCGCCCGTCGAGGCCTCGCCGACGAGCAGCGACCGCAACGACCCGCCGTGCCCCATCTGCGGCGGCGCCATGTGGGACAACCGCCCGAAGAAGGCCTCGGGCGCCATGAACGTGAAGGCGCCGGACTTCAAGTGTCGCGATAAGGCGAGCTGCGAGGGCGTCATCTGGCCGCCCCGCTCGGGAGGCGCGAAGCCCCGCGTCCAGGCCGCGAGCCCTCCGCCCCCGCCGCCCGGCGATGACGACAACGGCGAGATCCCGTTCTGATGTGCCCGACGTGCGGCTACTCGCACGGCGCCTACGCGTCGTGCCACGAGACGATGGAACGGAACTGGCGAGCCGATCGGGCCGCCGAGGCGTGGATGTACGCGCTCGAGGCCGAGCCGGCGACCACGCTGGATGAGCCGAGCGACGAACGCGCCGAACTCCCGTCCTAAACCACCCCAGCGCCGGGGCCACGTCACGGCCCCGGCCTCCCCTACTCCAACATCAGATGAAGGATGCGTCTAATGTCTGCTTCTGAACACCTTCCCTTCCCGGTTGCCAACAATCAAGTCGCCGTCGATCCCGGAACCCCGTATACCGGGTCTCGCCCGAAGGGGTTCTTGTTGCAAATGAGCTACGTCAATATGCTCAACCGCAAGCGGACTGGAACGGGTGAGCGCGAATGGTTGATGAAGTCGCATGGCTACCAATCTCTTGCGCTGCGGGCCGGCATCTCTCCGACCAAAGACGCGATCGGCGTTTGGTTCAGCGATGGAGAGCGGGTCAAGCTTGCGCGCATGCAAGCCGCCAAGCGTGCGGGCGCACCTAACCAAAAAAACATCGCCGTCGCGAAGCCTTCTCTTCCCTCCGATCTGATCTCGCTCCTCGAGGCGCGTGCCCTGGTTGACCGTAGCCTCTCGACGTTGCGCGCGTGGGTTCGCGCCGGTGAGCTCGCGCCCTACCGTGAGGGCGACGCCAGCAACGACCGCGTACTCGTCTCTCGCGCCGCCGTGGTTGCGTTGGCGGCGAGCATCGAGAAGGCGCACCCGATTGGGCGGCGCCCTGCCGTGCCCGCTTGTCAGCCTGACCGCAACCGCCTCGCCTCGCTCTCCTCGGAGCGCAGCCGGCTTGAGGAGCGGCTGAAGCTGTTGACGGCGGCGGAAGAGGCCCAGGCGCGCGTCCAGGCGGCTGAGGAGGCCTTGGCGCTGCTGCGGGCTCGTGCGGCTGAATCCGCCGCCGCTCTTGATCCGGCGCCGCGCCAGCGGGTCCAGCTCTGACCACCCCATCGCCGGGGCCACGTCACGGCCCCGGCTCTCTCTGGAGTCCC
Organism: Phycisphaerales bacterium; assembly: GCA_044348205.1. Classification (GTDB taxonomy): domain Bacteria; phylum Planctomycetota; class Phycisphaerae; order Phycisphaerales; family SM1A02; genus QWPT01. Next base: position 2,237 of record JBIKTI010000528.1, read on the forward strand.
GATGTTTGACTACGACCCCGACGACTACGACGCCGGCCGCGAAGATGCGCGCTACGAGCGCGGCGACAGCTACCGCTATCGCTACGACTGCGGCGATGCGACGTGTGGCGCCAGCGACTGCGGCTCCTGCCGCAACGGCGACCCCGAAGAGGCCGACGCCGAGGCCGAGCCCGAGCTTGAGCCGGAAGCCGGCGCCGAGGTGCCCCGTGGCGAATGAACTTGCCTTCTGGAAAGAGGAGGCCGATGGCTTCGAGGCGCGCCTGATCGACGTACTCGCGGCGCTTGACGAGGCCGGCGTCGACCCCGACGACAAGCTCGAGGAGGGCGACGCCGTGCGCGCCCTCGCCGCTCAGCGCGACGCGTTCCGATCCGCGTTGCAGACGATCGCCAGTCGCGCCGACCACCTCCGCGAGCTCGTCGACGCCGTCCGCGAGGAGCTCGGCCTCCTCGAGGTCCACGACGACGCCGAGGTGCTTCGCGAGCTCGCGGCGCTCAAAGCTCTTCGCGTGCGCGCATGATCCCCGCCGAGATCGCGCGGCGCGAGGCCGGCGCTGCCCTCGTCGAGGCCCTCGACGTGCTGTCCGCAGCTCTGCCCCGCGCCGTTGAGCTGGCGCGAACGGAGGAGCGCGCCGCCGTGGTGGCGTGGCTAAACAACGCAGCAGATACGGTCTACTACGACTGTTGCTGCGGGCCTGTCGCGGCCTGTGCAGACGCTATCGAGCGCGGCGAGCACCGCCGCGAGGAAAGAGCATGATGAACCGCCTGCCTCATGTACGCGCGCCAGACGGAGATCCCGACGTGTGCGTGCACTGTCGCGAGGAGTGGGTTGACCTGCTCACGTTGTACGAGCGGGACGAGTGCTCCGTGCGGCTTCGCGGCGCGTTGGACGCCGAGCGGGCGGCCGCCGTGGCGTGGTTGCGGGCCGAGGCGTACCTGACGCTCTACGAGGCGACACCGTCGGACGTTGCCGACGCCATTGAACGCGGCGAGCACTGCCGCGAGGAGACGAAATGACCGACCAACAGAAGGCCCTCTCTTGCCGCGCCGTCGCCTGCAAGGGGTGGCGATGGATGCCGGGGATGCGTACCGTTCACAATCCAGAGTATGGAGTGTCGGGCGTCCCGCAGACGTGGGTATTGCCGGTGTCAGACGGCGGGCTCATCGACGTGGGGCAGCACTACCAGCGGCGCGGGCAGTTCCCGTCGGCGTTGGGACAATGCGTTCCCGGCGGCGGATTAGGGACGCGCCTCCCCGACCTTCAAGACGCCGCCACGCTCGGCTGCCTCCTGGCGCTGGTGCGGAAGGCGTGGCGATGCCCGACCGTCTACGTGCGCCAGTCCACGACGCGCCGCGTGTCCGACGGCGTGATCGCCTGGGAGGTCTGCGACCTGTACCTCGATGCGGAGGCGTGCCGCGCGCTGGGCGTGCCCCGTGAGGGCAGCGTCGGGTCGTGGGGCCACGGCAGCGAAGCCGAGGCCCTCGTCGCCGCGCTTGAGGCCGCGCCGTGACTACGGGCTGAAAGTCGCTTAGTCGCGCACGTCGCGCGCCACCTTCGTCGCGACGAGACCGGCCTCCACGCCGATCGCCGCCCACTCGGCCGGCGTGATCTTGGCGCCGCCGTCGCTGTTCTTGTGCAGGGCCTGGAAGATCAACATGACCACGCGGCCGAGGTTGAGGGCGACGACGGGGTGTTCGTTCGGGGTCAGGGGCATCTGGGCTCCGGGTTTAGTCGGCGAAGTGTGCCGCCGCCAGTGCAGGCCGGCGCACGGTCACAGTGAGCGCCTCGGGCGGCGTCGCGCCGAGGGCGGCGAGCTGGGCGCGCTCCTCGTTCGGCGTGTGCGTCGCCCCGCATAGGTAGCACTGGCACCGCCCGGCGTGGCCGCCGCGGCGCTTGCAGACGTGGCCGCCGATGGCGATGTGAGGGCACGGCCCCCAGCCAGTGAGGCAGGGGTTCGGGTCGATGGCGAAGGGCGGCAAATCAGCCCTTCCACGGCTTGTAGCTGGTGCCGTCGAAGGTCAAGGCCTCGCCGCACCGCTTGGGATCGCGGGTGCCGCGGATGGAGACGTGGACCCAGGAGCGGCCCGGCGGGCGCTCGAGGATGCACTGGCCGAACTGGAGGCCGGAGTCCTTGCAGATCCAGCGATGCAGCTCGGCGTCGTCTACGCCGGGAATCTCGATGTCCGCAGCTTCGCCCTTCATATGCTGGCTCGTCTTACTCGCGCCGGGAGTACCCGCGTTGACGGACGCGCCCCGGAAGCCCGAGTTGACTTTCAAGGGCTTCCCGAAGTGCGCGCGGATGACCTCCAGCATCGCCGCCAGCTCGGTGAGCGCAGGCACGAAGGCCTGGGCCTCCTCGCGATTCTTGGCCTGCAACGCCGTCTGGCTGGTGCGCGTCAGCTCATCAAACGTGAAGTGGGGGCTGAGATTCATGTGACGGCTCCTTGCTGGTCTTAGACCCGAAGTAGTAACTGAAGCACATCAACGAAATATCCTTGATGAACGTCACGATGGTGGTGCGCTCGGCCTCGCGAAGAAGCATCACGTCCGGCCCGGCGATGAGCAGATCGCAGACGTAGATCGCGACGAGGACCGCCACCATCGAGGTCGCGAACGTCGTCAGCGAATCAGACATCGTGCGCGGCCCGTTGAACACGCGGGACACGATGAGCTGGATGCCGACGATGATGAGGCGCCCGAGCGCGACCGCCGTGATCGTGCCGCCGAACGTCTCATAGAGCGAGGAGAACGGGCTCAAGGCGTGGTGTCCAGGCGGCGCTCGATGCGGTCGAGGCGACGGAGGATCTCGTCGTACCGCGCCCCCGCGAGGGCCTCGGCTGCGTCCGTTGCGGCCTGCTGCTCTCGCCGGAGCTGCTCAACGACCGTGTCCATGCGCGCGTCGACGCGAGCGTCGACCGCTGCCATGTCGGCCTCCCGCGTGAGCTCGCCGACGCCGCCCGCCGCGCCGACGCCGACGAGGCCGGAAGTGAACAGAATCGCGAGGATGCCGGCCGGCCCCTCGAACTTGAACGCCTTCCCGTACCAGCTCGGAGCGTCGTTAGGCATGGATACCTCTACGCCGGCAGACTACCACGCCGCGGGTAGGTTGGCCGCCCACTCATCGCCCGCATCGTCAATGACGACGATGCACCCGTCGCGCACCGGGGGAGGCGGTTCGAGGATGGCGCCCGCGATGAGTCCGGACGCGTGGAGCGCCTCGTGGTGCTCGACGGCGACAGACACGAGCGCGATGGATCGCCCCTCGGCAAGATGGGCGCGGAGCCACTCAACCGCCGCGCTCACGCGTGCGCCAGGATGACGACGTCCACGTCGGTAGAGCTCGAACCGCCGACGAGGTAGCCGATCGTCGTGCCGCCGCTGGACAGCTTGGTGCCCACCTTGCCGTCGCTGAACATGCTGATCTCCCGGAGGCGCCCGAGCGCCACGTCATTCGGGGCGGCGGCCGTGGCGCGGTAGTCGTAGGGTGCGCGCACGAAACGGCCCGCGCGAGTCTTTAGTCCCGTCGTCGTCATGAATGCGGAGGCCTGAAAGCGGCGATTCATCGGCAGCAACGTGCTCCCGCCC
>JBIKTI010000106.1:0-7358 GCA_044348205.1 Phycisphaerales bacterium
AGACGCTTCCGCCCGGCTTCAAGCTCCCCAAGGAGTCCGCGGCATTCCTGCCGACGCCAGGCACCTCGACCGCCGACGGCCTCGCGCGCCTGCGCCGCGTGCTCGAGCGGCTCGACGCAGGCGCACGATGCACGCACCCGAGCCCCGCGTTCGGCGCGTTGACCCACGACGAGTGGATGCGTCTGCACCTCGGCCACGCGCAGCTGCATCTCGGATTCGTCGCGGTCTGACGCGGGCGTCTACATAGGCAGCGGCCAGCGCACCACGAGCGACGCGGGCATCGGCGGGTGTGCCATCGCGACGCGGATCAGCCGATAGTCGCGGGGGTCTTCCCCAAGCGCCGCGAACGCGCGAGCCACGAGCAATCCGTAGTTGGGCACCGCTGCGAACTCGAGCGTCTTCGCGAGCGTCTCGAGCGCGAGCTCGTCCACGACCACTGGCGTGCAGTCGATGGGGATCCTGGCTGGTTCGCGCGCCTCGGGGTCGTGCGGAATCGGCCCTGTGAGCGCACCGAACATCGCGGCCTCCGCTGCGTCCGCGCCCTCGATCGAGCGATGCACGAAGAGATCCGCGAGGAAAGACTCCGAGGGGATCGAGACGCTCGTGATGAACTGCGCGAACGGATCGTCGGGGGAGCCCTTCCGTCTGTAGGCGCGCTCGGCGACGCTTCCGAAGAAGAGGTCCGCCTCGCCGATTCGGCCGATCGGGCCGCCGTCGAGCTCGATGGTGAGCTTGCCGTCGACCTCGGTGCGCGTGACACCAGCCTGCGGGAACGACGAGAAGTCGCGCATGAGGAAGTCCGCCGCTGCGCCGTCGGCCCCTCGGAGCAACGGCCGCACAGGCGGAAGCGCCGACTTCGAGCTCATCAGCGAACGGAAGGCAGGCAGCCTGGGAATCGGCCGAAGCCGGCGCAGGCCCGCAAGGCCCGCGATGAGCGCGATGTCGACCAGAGACTGGTCGACCTTGCTGGGCACAAGGATGTGCGCCGTCACGCGCGCAGCAGCCTGGACGCCGAACACGGCGGCGGCGCCGCGGAACGCGAGGCGCCGCGACTGCTCGAGGTTCGCGCCGGATCGCAGCCCGTCGAGGACGAGCTCGAAGTCCGCGCGACCGCCGAAGTGCCGGTCCACCATCGCGTCGAAGGCGGCGATCGCGTCGCGCAGCTGCTCGACGGCGCGCGCGGGCGCTCCCGCCGCAGCGAACGCGCGGAGGTAGATCGCAAGACCCTCGGGGCCGGGCAGCATGGGAGCCGCATCGAGAGCGTCCTCCTCGAGGAGGATGCGCGCGAACTTCCAGGTGAGGTTCTTGTTGAGCTTGAGCTGCCGCGCGACTTCCTGCGGCTTGAGCGGGTCGACGCCCACGGAGCCGCACAGATCCTGCACCGCTCCTTTGATCGCCACGATGGCTGCATCGCACTCCTCGCGGAACGCGCCAAGGCTCGCGGTGCGCAGCTCAGTCGGACCGCGTGCGTCGCCCATCGGGTGGCGCTTCGCCAACGGTGCTCTGCGTGAGGTCTTGGGGCGGCCTGGGTTCATGGACTTGGCCCGAGAGCGAAAGCGCGTGGGCGCTCGGCAAATTTACAGGACTCAAAACGGCAGAAGGGGCGTTTAGGCGGGGAATCCCGCAAAGAAACTTTCCCTGAGGATATCGCGCGATTTTCCCTAGGGAAGGTTGCGGCTCCGAAATCTGCACATAGATTTAGCCTCGTCGGTGGCCAACGCACCGCGCCCGTTTCCCTCCGCCCCTTCGTGGGTGGTTTCCCCGCGCCTATCCCCGCGCCTGTCCCCACGCCTATCCCAGCGACCATCCCCGAGATTCCCATGCACGCGCAATCGAAGTTCTTCGTCGGCCTCTTCCTGTCCGCAACGCTCTCCGCTTCGGCGCTCGCGGGCAACGACTGGGAGGTCGTGGCGCTCGGCGACGGCAAGTCGCCTGCGAACATCAGTGGCATCACGGGAGCCGTCTGGGTCCCGAACCAGTTCAACAACCCGACGATCGGCCAAGACGGCACCGTCTACTTCCGCGGCCTCATCGCGGGCCCAGGCATCACGAACCTCGGCGCGGCCGCGAACCACGTCGTGCTCGTGAAGGGCGACGCCAGCGGCTGGTCTGTCATCGCGCGCAACAACGAGACGGTTCCAGGAGGCACGCCAGCGGGCGCGATCTTCTCGCGCACCGCGAGCCCGAACAACTCGGTCGTCTCGGCGAACAACATCTCCGAGGACGGCGGCGTGCTCGTCTCAGGCTTCATGACGGGCCCGACCATCATCAACTCGGGAACCACGACGCAGAACGACACCGCGATGTGGTTCGTCCCCGCGAGCGGTTCGCCCGTGCTTCTCGCGCAGCGCCTCGACCCGTGCCCAGGCACCGCGGGCGCGCTCTACTCGACCGCGATGACGGCGGGCGCCGGCCAGCGCACGAACAGCCTCGGCCAGTCGCTCTTCTCCGTCTCGCTCACGGGCGGCGACACGGTGACGGCCAACAACGCCGCCGTCGTCCTTCTCAAGGACGGCGCCGACGAACTCGTCATGCGCAAGGGCGACCCCGCCCCCGGGCTCGCGGGCTTCACCGTGAACCCAAGCGCCTTCGGCCTGTTCCTCAACGGCAGCACGGTGCTCTTCCCGGGCACGCTCGTCGGCGCGGGTGTCTCCACCGCCAACGACGCCGTCTATCTCACGAGCACGGGTGGCAGCGGCCTCCGCATCTTCGCCCGCGAGGGCGACCCGATTCCGGGCTTCAAGGGCCTGACCATCGCGAACACCTCGTCGCTTGCCTTCGGCCAGCGGCCGCTCGCAAACGACGGCACCATCACCTTCGTCGCGACGCTCGGCGGCAGCGCCACGGCGCTCGACAACTCCGCCCTGATGACGGAGAACGCGGGGACCTTCTCGATCCTGCTCCGCAGGGGCGATTCGATTCCGGGCATCACCGACTCGGTCGACCCGAACTTTGCGGGCAAGGTCTTCTCCGTGCCGAACTCGACGGGATTCGTGCGCAACCGCAACGGGCTGCTTGCCTTCGAGGGCATCCTCATGAACGCAGACGGAACGCCGATCGGTTCGCCTGCGCCCGCTACCTTCTTCGGCGTGCGCAAGCCCGACGGCACCCTTATCACGGTCGCGCGTCAGGGCGACTCCGTGCCGAGCCTGCCCGACTGGACAATGGGCAGCCTCAGCGGCACGACGAGCCTCTGCGTGAGCGACACGGGCACCGTCGTCTTCCGAGTGGGCATGTCCAAGTCCGACCAGAGCGAGTCGGGCGATGCGCTCCTCGCGTGGGACGAGGCCGGCGGCCTGCGCCTCCTCGCGAAGGCGTCGAGCTCGAACGCGGCGCCGTTCCTGCCGACGGGTGACACGAACTTCACGGGCACGCCGATCAACCAGATCACGCTGATCGGTTCAACGGGCAACAACGGCGACGGCGGACACACGGGCTTCAGCACCACGGGCTGGCTCGTGCTGCGCGTGGGTGACACTGCGAACGGCCGCTACGCGATCGCCCGCATCTTCCTCGGCAACGACGCGACGGGCTGCCCCGCCGATGTCGACAACAGCGGCGCAGTGGACGCGACCGATCTCGCAGCGGTGCTCGCGGGCTGGGGCACGACCAGCCCTGACATCGATGGCGACGGCAGCGTGAACGCTGCAGACCTCGCGGCGCTGCTCGCCGCGTGGGGTTCCTGCAACTAATCGAGCCCATCCACCCGCCCGCGCCTGGGGAAACCCAGGCGTTGGGCTTTTCCAACGGCCACTCCTCTCCGACAGAGTCCCTCCTCGCCAAGGCCCACATCCATGACCCGATCGCTCTCAGCGTCCGTCCTCCTCGCAGCGTCCGCCTCGATCGCCCTCTCGCCTGCCGCCGATGCGGGCGAGCTCTTCCTCCTTGGCCTCGTGCCGTTCTCCTACGCGACCGACGCGAGCGACGATGGGCGCGTGGTCGCAGGCTACGACCCGCAGTCCTACTGGTACTGGACGCGCGAGACGGGCGTCGTGCAGCTCATCGGCACGACCGTTCCGCCAGGCAACAGCGTCGGCGGAAGCGCGAACATCAGCGGCGATGGCCGCTACATGTCCGTCAGCACGCGCCAAGGCAAGCCGCTGAAGGCCGAGGGCACGATCTACGACATCGAGTGGTCCGAGTTCACGCCGCTCGGGAACGAAGGCTTCCACTGCGACGGCGAACGCAACAGCATCTGGGGCATGTCGCGCGACAAGCGCTACACCTGCGGCCTCATGGAGCAGGCCCAGTGCAGCGCCATCGCCTATGTGCGCGACGAGGTCGCGGGAGTCCGCACCAACCTCGGCACGCTCTACTTCTACAAGCCCTCGCGCGCGAACGATGTGAGCTTCGACGGCGGCACCGTGTGCGGCTGGAACGACGACTACATCGGCTGGCGCCAGGGCGCGGTCTGGGTGCGCAACGCGCAGGGCGTGTATGTGCAGACGAACATGTCGTCAGGCGGCTTCAAGATGTCCGAGGCCGGCGTCGTCAGCGGCAACGGCCAATGGGTCTACGGCATCGGCCGCGCGGGCTTCAACAACGGCGTGGTCTATCGCTGGAGCCAGGCCACGGGCGTGCAGCCGCTCGGCGCGAACCCCTCGGGCACCGCCACCGGGTACCCCGTCGCGGCCAACCACGACGGCACCAAGGTGCTGTGCTTCTTCGGTGCGATCGGCAGCGCGGGCGCCTATCTCTGGACGGCCGAGAGCGGCTATGTGTCCATCGCCACGCTTGCCGCGCAGGCGGGCGTCGAGATCCCCGAGGGTTGGCAGCTCAGCCAGGTGCTCGGGATGTCCGAGGACGCGCTCACGATCGTCGGCACAGCGTACGGCCCGAACGGAAGCTCGCCCTTCGTGCTTGACCTGCGCGAGAGCGCGCAGCCGTGCCCTGCGGACCTCGACGGCAACGACGAGGTCGGCGCGTCCGATCTGGCAGCGCTCCTGAGCGCGTGGGGCAGCTTCGGCGGCAACGCCGACCTCGATGGCGATGGCGCCGTGGGCGCGCCCGATCTCGCTGTGCTGCTCAGCGCGTGGGGCGCCTGCCCCTGACGCCTGCGCCGCCGCCGCGCGCGCCGCTGCCGGGCTTGAAGCCACCCGACTTCGATCCGCCTGAACTCGATCCGCCCGGCTTGAAGCCACCAGGCTTCTTCGCGCCGCCCGACTTCGCGTGCGGGCGTGCGCCGCCGTGAGCACCGTGGCCACCGTGGCCACCGTGGCCGCCGTGCGCAGCATGACCGCCCTGCGTCCGCGGACGATCGTCGCTGGCCTCCGCGAGAGGTCGCTCGAACAGCTGCGGCCGACGCGCATTCGGGCCCGCAAAGGTGCGCGGCGCGTCCGGCCGCTGCGCCTGGGTGTTCTGTGGCCGCGCTTCGCGCAGGTCCTCGCGACGCGGCTGCGACGCGAGCGGCATCGCTGGCTTCGGCGCGGCGTGCCGCATGGTCTGAACGACGGGAGGCATCTCTCCGTCCGCTTCACCGAGGGCCGCTCGGGCGGCCGCGTGGCCGTGGATCGCGACGCGGGCCGCGACCTCGTCCGACTTCGGCACCTCGTTCGGCACGCGCTCGCGCGGGATCTCGAACTTGATCAGCCGCTCGACCTGCTTCAACAGGCCCTTCTCCTCGACATCGCAGAAGGAGACGGCGTGGCCCGACTTTCCCGCGCGCGCAGTGCGGCCGATGCGGTGCACATAGGCCTCGGGCTCCATCGGGAGGTCGTAGTTCACGACATGGGTGACATCGTCGATGTCGAGGCCGCGCGCGGCCACATCGGTTGCCACGAGTATCGGCGAATGCCCAGAGCGGAACGCTTCGAGCGCGCGGGTGCGCTGGTTCTGCGCCTTGTCGCCGTGGATCGCCTCGGCGCGGATGTTCGCGGCCTTCAGCTTGCGCGTGAGGCGGTCTGCGCCGTGCTTCGTCTTCGTGAAGACGACCGCGCGGTCCATCTTGAGCGAGTCGAAGAGATGGATGAGAAGCTGCGTCTTCTGCGCCTTGAGCACGAAGTAGAGCTTCTGGTCGATGCGGTCGACCGCGCTTGAGACTGGCGTGACAGCGACCTGCACGGGGTCGCGCAGGAGCGAGTCCGCGAGGTGGCGGATCTCCTTCGGCATGGTCGCCGAGAAGAGCATGGTCTGGCGCGACTTCGGCAGGAGCGCCGCGATCTTGCGGATCGGCTCGATGAAGCCCATGTCGAGCATGCGGTCGGCCTCGTCGAGGACGAAGAAGTCGATCTCGCCGAGGTTGACGAGCCGCTGCTGCAGGAGGTCGATGAGGCGCCCTGGCGTCGCGACGAGGACATCGATTCCCTGCTGGAGCGCGCGGACCTGCGGGCCCTGGCCCACGCCGCCGAAGATGACTGTGTGGCGAAGCGGCGTGTGGCGGCCGTAGCTTGCGAAGCTCTCGCCGATCTGCGCGGCGAGCTCTCGCGTGGGTGAGAGCACAAGCACCTTCGGCTTGCGGCCGAGCGGCGGGCGCGAGCCGCGGGGCATGCGCTCGAGCAGGTGGTTCAGGATCGGCAACGCGAACGCCGCCGTCTTTCCAGTGCCCGTCTGCGCGATGCCGAGGACATCGCGGCCCGCGACCGCGGGTGGGATCGACTGCGCCTGGATGGGGGTGGGGTGCTCGTAGCCATCCGCGACGAGCGCGTCGAGCAGGGGCTGAGCAAGTTGGAGGCTGGCGAACGAAACGGAACCGACGGAAGGAGAAGCTGTCGTCACAAAGACCTTTCGCCCGCTGCGCTTGCAGCAGGCTTCAGAAGGGGCGGAATCGCGTTCGGTCGGCTGCGCCGGCGGGACGGGATCAAGCCAAGTGGCGCACGCGGAGCTGGGGAACACCGTGTTCCACAGGTCGGTGACCTGCGGAATGGTTCCACAGGTCGTGTTGCGTGCTGCCGGCTGAGTCCCAGTCGAGTTTCAGTTCGAAAGTCGGCACGAGGCCAACCTGAGTCACCGGCGGAGGAGGAGGAGTGTAGCGGATCTTCGTCTGATTCGAAGTCGCGAGGTCAAAGAACGCGCGCGATGGTCCGTTTCAGGGTCGCTGGGCTGCGTTGAGGCGGCCGCGTTCGACGCTATCGGGCGGACGACGCACGCCCGAGCACAGCGCCAAGCGCGTAGGTGAAGCCCGGTTGGACTGCGAACGCGCCGACGCGCCCTTGGTAGTCGAGCGCGAGCATGCCGACCTGATAGCGGGACGGGTCGCCGTTCTTGGCGACGATGCGCGCGATGGCCTGCTCGCAGGCTTCCTGGGGCGCCGCGCCCGCGCGCATGGCCTCGACCGCGAGGTGCGCGCCAAGCGTGCGCAGCACCGTCTCGCCAAGCCCCGTGCAGATTGCGCCGCCGACGGGAGCGTCGACGAAGACGCC
>JBIKTI010000107.1:0-7305 GCA_044348205.1 Phycisphaerales bacterium
CGTTGAAGCCGTAGCCAGCGCCGCCGTCACCGTCGACATTGTCGTTCTGCACGACGCGCTCGCCGATGTCCATGAACACCGACTGGCGGATCTGCACGCGGGCATTGTCGCGGTAGGCGATCGCGTGATCGCAACCGTTCGCGTTCGTCGTGCCCTTGTCGCCGATCACCGTCATGTTGTAGAGGACGCCCGTGGTGACGGGCTGATAGTCAGACTGCTCTGCGCCGTCGATCTCGATGGCGTTGTCGCCGACGCCCGAGCCCTGCGCCGCGTTGGCGGAGTAGCCCTGCACGATCAGGCCGAACTGGGCCTTGCCGCGCCAGCCCTGGTCGATGTCGAGGCTGTCGTCGCCGATGTTCCAGATCGAGAAGAAGTTCAGGTTGACGGTGCCGCCCCAGATCTCGATGCCGTCGTCGACATTGTTCATGATCTCCATGTGGTCGATGACGGTCTCGCGGCCGATGCCGCCGAGCGAGAGGCCGTTGAGCTCGTTGTTGAGGCCGATCACCTTGCCGCCGTAGCGGAAGCTGACGAACGAGAGCGAGCCGCTGTTGTCGTCGTCCTGACCGCCGCCGTAGAGCACGCGGGTGTCGTTCGGGCCAGAGGCGGTGAGGCCTTCCATGGTGGCGACATTGTTCGCGTTGAAGGTCGCGGTGTTGCCCGGGACCCCGTTCTCGGAGATGTACGCGCGGCCCATGATCGTGAGATTGCCCCACTCGTTGCACACGGCGCGCCAGGTGCCCGTCTTCGGGTTGCCAGCGGTCCAAGTCGCGACATCGGCCTTCGAGGTGAAGATGATCGGCTCGGACTGCGTGCCGATGGCGATGATCCGCGCGCCACGGGTCACCGCGAGGCTGCCACCGAGGTTCGTGGTGCTCGCGATGATGGTGCCGGGCTCGATGGTGAGCGTGGCGCCCGGGAGCACATAGATCTGCTGCTGGAGGTTGTAGGTGTTGTTGGCGGTCCAGGTGGTGCTGGTCGCGATGTCTGCCGTGACGAGGATCTCGGCGGCGTTCGCCGAGGCCGCGAGGCAGAGGCCGAAGCCGCCGGTCGCGAGCATGGTGCTGATGGAGCTCTTCATGAAAGGGATCCTTCTCTAGGGGTCTACCGTCTGGGGACTACTTCCGAGACCGAGGGCACTCGCCGCTCGACCGGCTGAACCTACGACCTGCTTCCACCGACCCCGATCAAGGGTTGGTTCGAAAGCAGACAGGGTTCCGTACAGGTCGCGTTGCCTCGGGCGGAAAGCCCGTCGACGGCCGCGTCTGAGGGAACGCGGGGGAAACTAGCCCTCGTTTGTGAGGGAACTGTTTCGATTGGGTTGAGAGACGCGCAGGATTTGCCGACCCGCGTTTCTGCGCCGCCACGCGGGGTGCCTGCCATCCGATAGGCTGCGCCGATGCCCTTCCTCCCTGTCCTCCCCTGCGTCCTCGCGCTCTCGGCGGCCGCTTTCCCCTCCCTTTCGCACCTCGCAGCGATCGCACCGCCCACGCCGTCGAGTCCAACAAGCGAGGGCTTCGTCGACCTCTTCAACGGCAAGGACCTCTCGGGCTGGATCGATGTGAACACATCTGCGTCGACCTGGACGGTCGCGAAGGACGAGACGGGCGCGCCCGTCATCAAGTGCACGGGCATCCCGACGGGCATCCTCCGGACAGAGAAGGCCTACGAGAACTTCATCCTCGAGTTTGAGTGGAAGCACCTTTCCGACCCCGGCAACGCGGGCCTCTTCGTGTGGAGCGACCCATACTGCGCGAAGGGCGTCCCCTTTTCTCGCTCGATCGAGGTGCAGATCATGCTCACGCCCGACAACATCGACGCGCAGGGCCGCACGATGTACACGGGGCAAGGCGACATCTTCTCGATCTGGGGCGCACGGATGAAGCCCGATCGCCCGCACCCGGGCGGCTGGGAGCGATGCCTTCCGAGCGCGCGCACCACGAAGGGCGCGGGTGAGTGGAATCACTACAAGGTCACCTGCAAGGACGGCGTCATCAAGCTCGAGGTGAACGGCACCGAGGTCTCGGGCGCATCCGAGATCACGCCGCGCAAGGGCTACATCTGCCTCGAGAGCGAAGGAACCGAGATCTGGTTCAGGAACCTCAAGGTGAAGGAGCTTGCTCCCGCGAACCCGCCGATCGCCGCGGACATGACCGCCGACCTCAAGGCGGACGGCATGCGCCCGATGTTCGACGCACTCGTCATGCAGGGCTGGAAGGAAGGCGCCGAACGCGGCGAGGAGACGCCGAAGCACTGGACGGTGTCGAACGGCGTCGTTCGCTTCGACGGCAAGGGCAGGAGCCTGTGGAGCGATGAGAGCTATGGCGACTTCGAGATGATCGCGGACTGGCGCTGGACGAGCGAGCACCAGGGCAGGATGCAGCGCCCGGTGATCGGCCAGGACGGTGGCATCGCGCGCAACCCCGACGGCTCCGAGCAGACCGTCGAGGTCGAGGAGCGCGACAGCGGCATCTACCTGCGCGGCAACTCGAAGAGCCAGGTCAACATCTGGTCATGGCCCGTCGGCTCGGGCGAGGTCTGGGGCTACCGCACCGATGCGTCGATGCCTGCGGAGATTCGTGCCGCGGTCACGCCGCGCATGAAGGCGGACGCCCCGATCGGCGAGTGGAACCGCTTCCGCATCCGCATGGTGGGCGAGACGCTGAATGTCTGGCTGAACGGGAAGCATGTCATTGTCGATGCGCGCCTTCCAGGCGTCGCCAAGGAAGGCCCGATCGCGCTCCAGAGCCATGGCTGCCCGATCGAGTTCTACAATGTCATGATCCAGCGGCTCGACTGAGCCGCACTCGAATGAAACAACGCAGGGCCCCGACGATCGTCGGGGCCCTGCGCGTTTGGTTCATGTCCGTTCGGTTCCTGCCCACACGACTGAGGGCAGCGAGGCGCACCCGCTCACTCCTCGCCAGAAGACTCGCGGTGCTGCATCTGCGCCTTGAGGCGCGCCAGGATCGACGAATGCATCTGGCTGACGCGGCTCTCGGAGAGGTCGAGCGTTGCGCCGATCTCCTTCATCGTCATCTCCTCGTAGTAGTAGAGGATGACGATCAGGCGCTCCGCGCGGGAGAGTCCCTTGGTGATGAGCGCCTGGAGGTCCTGCTTCTGCACGACCTGCAGCGGGTTCTCCTGGCGTCCGTCCTCGACGACATCGATCTCGCGCACATCCTTCGATCCATCGGTCTCGAAGCACTTGCGGGTGAGGCTCACCATGGAGATGGGACGCGAGTCCTTCTGGAGCTTCTCGAACTCGTCGCCCGAGACATTGAGGCGCGCAGCGACCTCGTCCTCGGTGGGCTTGCTGCCTGTCTCCATCTCGATCGACTTGCGGACCTTCTCGACCTTGGCGGTGCGGCTGCGCACGAGGCGTGGCACCCAGTCCATGGAGCGCAGCTCGTCGAACATCGCGCCGCGGATGCGCTGCGTGCAGAAGGTCTCGAACTTCACGCCTCGGTCGGGGTCGAAGGAGTCGACGGCGTCCATCAGGCCGAAGGCGCCCGCGCTCTTCAGGTCGTTGATCTCGACCTCGCTGGGAAGGCGCTTGTGAAGGCGCTCCGCCGCATAGGCCACGAGCTCGAGATGGCGCGCGATCAGGAAGTTGCGGACCTCGGTGGTCGGGGTCGCGCGGTACTCGCGCCAGACCTGGTCGATCGGGCGCTCCGCGAGCGAGATGGGCTTCGGCGGCGCCTTGGCTGCGCGCGTCGCGGCTGCGGCGGCTGCAGTCGACTTCGCGACGGCCCTCGACGCGGGCTGTGGGGCCGCGCGCCCGGCGCGCCCCTGCTTCGACGCGCGCGACGATGCAGCGACGGTGGCCGCGACGATCATCGTCACAGTCGGTGCCGCGGTCGGCGCTTCTGCCTTTGGGCGACGGCTGCGAGCCGCGGGCTCGCGCTTGGCGGGCTCCCGGGCTTCGGCCGCTGCAGTGGATTGCTTCCGAGACGGCGATGCGCCACGCGATTGCTCTCGTACGGTCCTTGACATTCGGTCGGCTCCTTGACCATTCGTCTGTGTGACCACTCATCTTGCCGGCGGAGCGCCGCAACGAGGTTCGTTGCGTCGACACGCCGTGATCCCGAGTCGGACCGAAGCGGCTGGCGCTTCGGGACCGACAAACCATCGGTCTTCCAGGAGCAGCCGCGAGGCAGCGCCAAAGAAGACCTCCAGCAGACTGCTCTCCAGGCAGCCTGTGGTGCGTTGAGGAGCCGAGATGAAACGGAAGCGCTTGCGCGTGGATTCAGGAGGTCGCGACTGGACTTTGGCCAGACCGATGCCGACCGGGCGGACACCGTCGCTACCTGACTCCGCCCCAAAGGAGCGGCACCCACGAATTCTGCGAGATCCATTCGCCTCGGACACGCACTCCACGCGCCCTACGACCGACTGGCAAACGGCACGCCAGCGCGGGAACCCGCGCGAAGCAGCGAGTCCAGGCGACCGAGCGGGCTTTCGCCAAGCACGGAACCCAGACGCTGCCGCAACACACGGCGCCCTCAGCATCATCCATGATGCGCGGGGCTTGGTCAGTATAACGAGAATCCGAGACGCGCAAGCCCCTTTCGTCCCCATCCCCAATCTTTTCAAAATCTCCGCGCTGCACGCCGCGTCATCACGCGGCCTGCTGGTCGGGCCCTGAGACAGCCGACATCGCAGCGGCCTGCTTGCGCCCGCCCCACTCCTCGACGACGCCAAGCTCCTCCTCGTCGAGCACTTCCACGCCCTCGGGCGTGGCTCCTTCGATCTCCATCTCGAGGCTCTTCGCATCGGCCTCCACGAGAGCCTCGAGGCGCGACACCTCCTGCGCCACGAGCCAGTCGCACACGAGGCCGACGGCGTATCCCACAGCGAATCCACAGGCCATCGCGACGAGGGCGCGCGTGAGGATCACCTCGACTGGGTTCGGCGTGCCGATGCCCACGAAGATCGCCACAGCAAACCCCGCGAACGCGATGCAGCCCGCTGCGGCCTGCGGGATGGGAATGCGTGGAGTTGGCTTGTGAAGGCTCGGCATGTGGCGGACGCGTGCGGGAGGCAAGCCGCGTGCCCGCTTCCGATACATCGGCGCGAACGCGCTTCAGGTTGGAAAACTGTCGCGGCGAGCCTGTCGAATTCAGGACCGCCGCGCAGGACGGCCTGAAAGCGCAGCGGCCAGACGCGCCAGGAACCCAGCGCGGACCTCGGCGGGAGCCGCGGGAGCGCCCTCGCCCGCAAGCGCGGCGGCGATCCAGCGGATGGCGCGCGACGATGGAGCCTGCGGCGCGGCGAGAAGCACGGGTTCGCGCCTGCGCACCGAGGCGGGAATGGCCGGGTCGCGCGGAACAGCCCCCGCGTAGGCCACGCGCGCGTTCAGGAACGCACGCGCGACGCGGTCGACCCGCGCGTGGACCTGCACGCCTTCGGACTCGTCCTCGACCATGTTCACGACGAGGTGGATCCCGTCGCGGCAACCGCGCGCGACGAGCGTCTTGATCGCGCCGTAGGCGTCCGCGATCGAGGTCGGTTCAGGCGTCGTGGCGACGAGAATGGTGTGCGCGGCCGCCGCGAAGGCCATCGAGTTCGCGCCGATGCCAGCGCCCGTGTCGACGACGAGCACATCGACGCTGCGCTCGAGCGTCATGAGCTGCTCGAGCACGATGCGCCGCTGCAGCTGGCCCATGTCGGCGAGCCGCGACACGCCTGAGGCTCCAGGCACAAGCCTGAAGCCGCCGGGCGCCTGCACGGAGACTTCGTCGATCGAGCGGTCCCCAGTGACGACATCCTCGAGCGTGGCACGCGGCGTGATGCCGCACAGCACATCCGCGTTGGCAAGCCCGAGGTCCGCGTCGAGCAGAGCCACGCGCTTTCCCTGCGCAGCAAGCGCAACGGCGAGATTGACAGCGAGATTCGTCTTGCCGACGCCCCCCTTGCCGCTCGACACCGCGATCGCGCGCGCAAGCCTGACAGGTCGCGCCCGTTCGCGCGCCTTCTCGGGGCTCACGCTGACGGCATGTGGCTGCGCAGGCTGCGGCTCAGCGGCCACGCCCCTTGGAGCCGTGACCAGGCGACGGAGTCGCTCTGCCTGATCCAACGACGCGGTTCCCTCATGCATCATCGCACCTCGCTGCCCATCACGAGCTCGGCCAGACGGCGACCGCGCCCAAACTCGATGTGATCGGGGACTTCCTGTCCGTTCGTGAAGAGACTCACGCGCTTGCCAAGCCGCTCGACAAGGTTGATCAGGGTACCGAACGAAGCCGCCTCGTCGAGCTTGGTCAGCACGATTCTGTCGACTCCGACCTTTCCGAAGGACTCAGCCTCCCGCGCCAGGGTGCGCTCGCCCGCGGTCGCCGACAGGACGAGATGCGTCTCGTCCGGCGCCGCCGCCGCGAGGAACGCGCGCAGTTCGGAGAGCTTCATGCGGTCGTTCTGGCTGCGGCCAGCGGTGTCGATCAGGATGATCTCGATGCCTTGGCCTGCCAGCCTGTCGCAGGCTGCGGCCGCCTCCGCAGGCGAGGACGCAACCTCGACGGGAAGCTCTAGGATCGCGGCGTAGGTGCGCAGCTGCTCGACCGCTGCGATGCGATAGGTGTCGGCTGCGACGATTCCCACGCGGAGTCCCCGCTTCAACTTGAGCTGCGCCGCGATCTTGGCGAGGGTCGTCGTCTTGCCGACGCCCGTCGGGCCGACGAACGCGACCTTTCGCGGTGCGCCCGCCGAAAGCGCCGGCCCAGCGAGCCGGCCCCCCATCATGAGCCGGCCGATCAACCCATCGGAATCATCGGACGGCAGGATCGCTGCGATGCGGCGCTCGATCGCTTCGCGCACCACGCGCTCCGAGGGGGTCGCGCCCGCATCGATGGCATCCGCGAGTTCCGCCGCGACCAAGTCGAGGACGCGCCGCGCGAGTTCGTCGGCAACCTCCTGCTCGATCAGACGCGCGTAGTGCGGCTCGAGCAGCGCGGCGAGCGGCTGCTGCACCGTGGGAACGCCTGTCGATGCGGCGGCTGGCTGCGTCTCTCGCGGCATGCGGCCCTGCGCGCGCGAGGCCTCGACGCTTGGCGCCGCTGTCCCGTCACGCAGGACGCGCCCGACGAAATCGGAGATCTCCGCGAGTTCATCGAGCGCCGCGCGCGCGGCACCGGCTTGAGGCTCGGTGTGGCGTGCGCGAACTGGTTCAGACTCTGCGAAGGATGACGCACGCGCCACAGACTCGCCGACTGTCTCTCGGGCGGTCGGCGTGGAAGACGCGACGCGTGAAGGAATGCCAGGCGCGCTCGGCGGCCAGGGTGCACCGCCATCGAAACCGTACGCGTC
>JBIKTI010000108.1:0-7291 GCA_044348205.1 Phycisphaerales bacterium
TCGCGCGGAACACGCGGCGCGTCGAGGGATTCATTGACACAGACGAGCGCGCGGGGCCGCTCGCCGAGAGAGCCCGGCGCGCGCTTGTCGAGGCAGGCGAGGCTGCGGGCGTCGCTGCTGTTCCGTCTGCGCACGATGCGCGGAAGCCCGCCGAGGGTCCAACCGCCGTCACGCTGATCGACGATGCGCGCCAGGGCGGCGCGGAGTGGCGCCACTCGGGCCACGCGTTCGCGGCGTCGGGCGCGCCGCTTGCGCTTGCTTCCGACGGCGCGCTGCGCATCGCCGCGACCGACACGATCGACAGCGCGCGCCTCGACCTTGCGCTCGTCGGCAGCGCGCGTTCGCCCGCGTTCGATGTGTCGAAGCGCTATCTCCATGTGCGATTGCGCGGCCACGCCGCGTGGGTGCGCGTCGTCGTCGGGAACTACTGGCTCGACGAGCGCAACGCGCTGCTCTTCGAGGGAATGCGCAGGCGGATCGAGTCGAGCGACGGCGCGACCGCTGACCCGCGCGACCTTGCGTGGCGCGTCGAGACCTTCGATCTCGTGCGATTCGCGGGCGAACGCGCGTATCTCGAGCTCGTTGACGATGGAGGGGGCTCGATCGAGGTCGATGCGCTGCTCGCAAGCGACGAAGGGACGCCGCCGTCCGAGGAATCCTGGCCTCGCGATGCCCATCTGCCTCGTGCCGTCGACGCAGATGCGGCGCTTTCATCGACCGCCGTCGATCTGGCTCGCCTCGATGCGCTCCGCCTCGAGGCGCTCCGACTCGAGGCGATCGCCGCGCGCGACGCCTTGCGCGCGACTCCGCCGCCGATCCGCGCGCTCGTCGCGGAGGAAGGCGGCGCCTTCGACGAGCCCGTCCATCTGCGCGGCTCGCCGCGCACGCCTGGCGAACCCGCGCCGCGCGCGCGCATGTCGATTCTGGCGGGTTTCGCCGATCTCGCGAGGGAGGGCGACGCCATCTCGGGCAGCGGTCGCCTCGCGCTCGCAGAGGCGATCACCGCGCGCGACACGCCGTTCCTCTGGCGGACGCTTGCGAACCGCGTGTGGCTCAAGCTGATGGGGCGTGGCATCGTCGAGACGCCCGACGACTTCGGCCAGCTCGGCGCGGCGCCTTGGAGCGTTGAGCTCCTCGATCATCTCGCGCTCAAGCTTGCGGACGGCGCGACCTTCAAGTCACTCATCCGCGAGGTCGTGCTCTCGCGTGCCTATCGCGCTGCCGCAGACTCGGGCGAAGTGCCGCCGACGGCGTGGCACGCGCCCGCCGTGCGGCGGCTCGACGCGGAGGCGATCCGCGACGCGATGCTCGTCGCGTCAGGGCGGGTCGACATGTCTCGGCGTCTCGACGAGACGCGCGGCGGGCCGAGCGTGCCTATCCGCCTCAACGAGCACATGCAGGGCCGCGGTCGGCCCGACGAGAGCGGGCCCGTCGACGGCGCGGGGCGGCGGAGCGTCTATCTCTCCATTCGCCGCAACTTCCTCGACCCGTTCATGCAATCGTTCGACCAGCCGCCGCCGTCTGCCTCGTGCGGGCGCCGGCACGCGTCGAACGTGCCCGCGCAGGCGCTCGCGCTCTTGAACAGCGAGCTCGTGCACGAGCTCGCCCGACGCTGGGGCGAGCGCCTCGCGCAGGACGAGCGCAGCGACGACGGGCGCATCGAGAGCGCATGGCATGCTGCGTTCGGCCGCGCGCCGCGCGCCGACGAGCTGGAGCTTGCGCGCGCGTTCCTTGCCGACGAGCGCGCTGCGCATGCGGACGCGGACGCCGCGTCGCGCGAACCCGCCGCGTTCGCCGCGCTTGCGCATGTACTCTTTGCGTCGAAGGAATTCATCTATCTTCGTTGAGGTTCGCATCGTGGACGAGCGCGCACGACATCACTGCGGACGGTTCATCGACGCGCCCTGCACGCGCCGCGACATGCTGCGCACCGTCGGCGGCGGCTTCGGCATGGTGGCCTTCGCGGGGCTCTTCGGGCGCACGGAGGTGGCGGCCGCGCAGGGCCCGCTCGCAGACCGTGCGCTTCCCGCGACGCATCGCCCCGCGCGCGCGCGCAGCGTGATCTTCCTCTACATGGACGGCGGGCCCTCGCAGGTCGACACCTTCGATCCGAAGCCGCGGCTCGCGGAGCTCGACGGAAGGCCATTTCCGATGGAGAAGGCGCCGACCCAGTTCAACGACAACGGCAGCACGCTCGCGTCGCCGTGGAAGTTCAGGCGCTACGGCGAGTCGGGGCTGCCCGTGTCGGACCTCTTCCCGCATGTCGGGCGTCTCGCCGACGAACTCTGCGTGGTGCGCTCGATGACGAGCGACTTCAGCGAGCACACGAACGCGAACTACTTCCTCCACACGGGCGCTGGAGTGCCTGGCCGCCCCTCGATGGGCGCGTGGAGCTCGTACGGACTCGGCAGCGAGAACAACGATCTCCCCGGCTTCGTCGTGATCGAGGGCGGGCTCGTTCCGCCAGGCGGGCTCGACTGCTTTTCCGCGGGTTTCCTGCCTGCGCGGCACCAAGGTTCGATCATGCGTCCGACGGGCGAGGCGATCGCGAACGCATCGCCGCGCGAGCCGCTCGACGCCCAGGCGCGCAAGCGGCAGCTGCTCGCGCGGCTCGACTCGGCCTACGCGCACGAGACGCGCTCGGAGGCGGTCGAGAGCGCGATTCGCAACCACGAGCTCGCCTACCGCATGCAGGCTGCCGTGCCAGAGCTTGCCGCGCTCGACGGCGAGAGCGACGAGACGAAGGCGCTCTATGGCTTCGATGCGCCTGATGCTGCGACGCGCACCTACGCACGCGAGTGCTGCCTCGCGCGGCGGCTCGTCGAGCGCGGCGTGCGCTTCATCGAGGTGACATGCCCGCGCACGCTCGGCGACCGCTGGGACCAGCACAACGACCTGCGCGCGGGCCACGAGGCGAACGCGCGCGCTGTCGACCAGCCGATCGCGGCGCTTCTCGCCGACCTCAGGCGCCGCGGGCTGCTCGAGTCGACGCTCGTGGTGTGGGCCGCTGAGTTCGGCCGCACGCCGTTTGCGCAGGGCTCGAACGGCCGCGACCACAACCCGTTCGGCTTCAGCATCTGGATGGCGGGTGGCGGCGTGCGAGGCGGAACCGTCGTCGGCGAAACCGACGAATTCGGCTACCGCGTGGTCGACAAGCCGCACCGCATCCACGACCTCCACGCGACGATGCTCCATCTCATGGGCGTCGACCACCGACGCCTCACCTTCCGTTCGGGCGGGCGCGACCACAGGCTCACGGATGTCCACGGCGAGCTGATCGACGGCGCGATCGCCTGAGCGAGGGGGCCGCGTTCGAGAAAGTTGGCGAAATCTGTTCGAGGGAGGTATCCGATGACGGGCGTCGCGCTCCTTTGGCGCTGTCCAAGGCAGTCGGCAACCGTGCCGAACCGCCCACGCATCGAAGAAGACAGCGATCTCGCACCGCGCACATGCGCCGCGCCCGCCGCGCCGAGTCCCCAGGAGTCCGATATGAAGATCCGTCCCGCAGCTTTCGTCACCGTGTTCGCCGCCTCCTCGCTCGTCGGCGCCGTCGCCTCCGCCGACATCGGCTTCCCAGCGGCCGTCGACGCCGCGCGCGCCGCGGCCCCGAAGGACATCCTCTTCTCGATCCGCATCGACGAGCAGGACAAGGTCCTCGGCTACGAGGCGGACCTCTTCAACCTGACGGCGACCCTCGGCACCTCGATCCGTCTCGACCTCGACACGGGCGAGGTCCTCGAGTCGGAGACCGATGCCGTCGACGCGGCGGATGCAGCGGAGATCCTCGCCGTCCTCGAACTTCTCCCCGACGCACAGCTTGACTTCGCCGACGCGATCGAGGCCGCCGCGACCGAGATCGAGGGCGGCGAACTCTCGCGCGTTCAGCTCGAGATCGAGGCGGGCATCCTGACCTTCCAGGTCGAGTACGCCGACGGCGCCGAGGTCGATGTCGACGCCGTCACGGGCGGCATCATCCCGCATCACGCCGATGGCGACGACTTTGAGGAGACGATGCCCTCCGCCGCGGTGCAGGCCGCCGTCGCCACAGCAGAGGCCGCCGCAGGACCCGCATGGACCACGATCGGCCTCGAGGTCGAGACCGAGAAGGCCGGCAACGCCGTCGAGGTCCTGTTCCTCAACGCGAAGTCGGGCATGCTGGCCGAGTCCGTCGTGATCGGCGACGCGGTCGTCTCGTTCACTGAGTTCATGCCCGCAGGCCCGCAGGCCGCGAAGGTCGCCGCGATCCAGGCGGCTCTCCCGCTCGTGGCGCGCCCCGCATCGGCCGCCGTCGGCGTCGCCGAGGCCGAGTATCCCGGCGCGGGCGTCAACGAGGTCGAGATCGTCGTCGAGATCGAGGGCCAGCTCACCAGCGTGCTCTGGAAGGTCTCGCTCATCACCGTGGATCTCATCGAAGTCGACTTCTTCGTCGACGCCATGACCGCGGGCGCAGGAGGCCTTCAGTTCGCCACCGCTCCCGTCAACTTCAACGACGCGGACTTCAACCGCGACGGCATCGTCAACGCGATCGACCTCGCCGACATCCTCAGCACCTTCGGCGCAGTCAACCCGCCGATGGACCTGAGCGGCAACGGCACGGTCGACGCGGCCGACCTCGCCATGCTCCTCTCGAGCTGGTCGAACGGCTGACCTGCCGCTGACATACTCCAGACCCCTGCAAACCCGCGGGGCGGCGTCCACGCACGCCGCTCCGCGGGTTGCTTTATGTCTCTGTGCCTTCGTGCCTCTGTGCCTTTGTGCCCTCGTCGATCGGATCGTCCCGCCCCGCGGCGCATGCCCGTTACGCTGCGCGCGTGACGAAGGATGAGGCGTCTCTCTGCGACGAATGCGGGCATCGGCTCGCCGCGACGGCTTCTGCCGCGTGCGGCGAGTGCGGCGCGCCGCGGGGAGGGAGGCGTTTCGCGCAGTTGCCGCCTGCGCGGGTCGAGGCGTTGGCGCGCGGCATGCGGTTCCTCCGACTCGCGCGCATGGCTGCGATCGCGGTTCTGGCGGGATGCGTCGCAATGCTCGTCGGCTTGCCCCTGCGTGCGCTCACGGAGTCGCCCGCGCCTTCGGTGTTGGCGATGGCGGGCGGATTCGTCGGCGCAGGCGTCTTCTTCCTCGGGCTGGCCGCGGCGGTGGTTGGCCTGCCCGCTTCTCCCGTGCTCGGGTGCATCGGGCTTGTTCGCGTCCGCCGCGCAGCGAAAGGCGACGCCGCGGGCGCGGACCTCGAGGTGAGCGACGCGGCACATGATGCCGTGCGATTTGCGATCGCGGTCACGGTGGTCGTCGTGACGCTTCAGCTGTGGAACCCCGAGGGGACGCCGCGCGCCGCCGCGATGGGCGTCGCTGCGGTCGTGTCGCTCGCGCTGGCGCTGCAACTCTGGATGCTCGCACGGCTCCGCGCCCTCTGCGAGCGGCGCATGAGCGGCGCGCGGAACGCCGCGTGGCCCACGCCTCTGGCGTGCCTCATGTGCGCGCTCATCCTTGCGGCACTGCCGAGCGGGCGTGGAGACACGATGCTCCCCGCGCTCGTCCTTCCAGGTATCTTCCTGATCGGAAACGCGATCGAGCTCGTGCGGTTTGCGGCGATCGAGGCGCATCTCCGCGCACTCGCCACGGCGCTCAGCCCTTCCGGCCGCGGCGACCCTTCTTGAAGCCTGGCTTGTGGCCGAACTTGTCGCGGCCCGTTCTTCCCTTGCCGCCGTCGCGGGGACGCGGCTCGAAGTGGCGGCCCTCGCCTTCGTTCACGCGGCGCGCGCCCGCGTCGCCCGAGGCGGCGAGCTCGCCGGCGACCTCGATCGCGGCCCTTCCGAACTTCACGATCTCGAGGTCGAGCTGGCGTCCGCGCAGATCGATCATCGCGATGCGCACGCGGATCCTGTCGCCGAGCCCGATCGATGCGCCGCTGCGCGACGCGACGAGTCGCCCGCTGCGCGCGTCGGCCGTCCAGCGGTCGAGACGGCCGTCGCCGCCCTTCATGTCGCGGCTCTTGATGGCGCCGTCGACGAGGTAGCGGTCGATCGAGACGAAGATCGTGCCGTTGGGCATGATGCCCGTGACCGTGCCGTCGAGCTCGTCGCCGAGATGTTTCTCGTGCAGGAGCTGCAGCACGAGGAAGGTGCGCAGGTCCTTCTCGGCGGCGTCCGCGGCGACCTCGCGCTCGCTTGCGTGGCGGCCGAGGTCGATGAGCGCCGCCTCGTCGAGGACGCGCGGATCCTCCGAGAGCGTCCGCGCGAGCACGCGGCGCTTCTTGCCGCCGCCCGAATCGCGGCCGTTGTCGGTGATGTCGAGGTACGAATGCGCCACGCGGTGGACGAGCAGGTCGGGATAGCGCCGGATCGGGCTCGTGAAGTGCGCGTAGTGCTCGCTCGCGAGCGCGTAGTGGCCGATCAGCGCGGGCGAGTAGACGGCCTTCGACATGCAGCGCAGCACCGAGAAGTGGATCGCGCGCGCAGCGGGCGAGCCGCGCGTCGCGTCGAGCAGCGCCTGCAGGTCCTTGCGCGTCGGCTCCTCTGGCAACCGCCACTTCGCGAGGCGCGCGAACTGCCGCACCTCCTCGATGTCGCCGAAGGTGGGGTCTGGGTGGATGCGGCGCAGGAGCGGCGTGTCGAGCCCAGCGAAGGTGCGCGCGACGGCCTCGTTCGCCTCGACCATGAACATCTCGATCAGGGTGTGCGTGAACGAATCGTCCTCCGGAACCGCGTCGATGACATGCCCCGCGTCGTCGTAGACGAGCTCGACCACGGGCAGGTCGAGGTGGATCATGCCCTCCTTGTGGCGGCGGCTGCGGATCGTCTTCGCAAGCGTGTCTGCGACGCGCAGCGTCTCGAGGAGTTCGTCTGTGTAGACGGGCTCGGTCTTCGCGTGCTTGCGCGCCTCGTCGACCTTGCCCTCCATGAGCCGCTGCGCCTCGATGTAGGTGAGACGCTTCGCGCTCTTGATGACCGTGCGCGCAAGCCGCTGGCCGACGACCTTGCCGTCTGAGTCGAGCATGATGAACGCGCTGAGCGTGAAGCGCGCCACGCCCTCCTGCAGCGAGCAGACGCCGTTCGAGAGGATCTCGGGCAGCATCGGCACGGTGTGGCGGGGGAGGTAGACGCTCGTCGCGCGCGCCCGCGCCTCCTCGTCGAGCGCGGAGTCCTTGGTGACGAAGTGCGCGACATCCGCGATGTGGACGCCGAGCTCGAAGTTGCCAGTGATCGCGTCGTGCGCGATCGAGATCGCGTCGTCGAAGTCCTTCGCGTCGGGCGGGTCGATCGTGAAGATGAAGCGGTGGGTGAGGTCCTCGCGG
>JBIKTI010000109.1:0-7243 GCA_044348205.1 Phycisphaerales bacterium
CGTCGACTCCGGCGATTTCAAGCGCGCGACACGAAAATCAGGGGTGCCCGCATGCTTCAGCATGCGGAACGGATGACGCCCGCCGTCGACTCCGACGATCGTCGTTCCGCAGGTTAAAACCTGCGGGCACCCCTGATGTTCGCCTCCGACGATCCGAACCGTCCGACACGACACGCATGGGTGCCCTTGGACGAAGTCCAAGGAACGGATGATGTCAGCCGTCGACTCCGACGCGAACGGTTCCGCAGACTCACGTCTGCGGGCACTCATGGTTTGAGCGGTCGCGGCTGCGGCCGCTCCCTTTGGTGCTGCGACACGCACGGGTGCCCTTGGACGAAGTCCAAGGAACGGGTGATGTCAGCCGTCAGACGGAACTCAGTACGCCTTCGCGAAGATCGCGCGCCGCGTGGTCGGCTTGCCCGTGAAGATGCAGGTGCCCGGCTCGTCGGGGCCTTCGATCGGGATGCAGCGGCAGGTCACAGCGAACTTTGCCTTGAGCTCGTCCTCGACCTTGCGGTCGGGCGCGTAGTGGACGAGCGCGAACCCGCCCTGCGCGGCCGCCGCGCCATCCTCCTCCTGCTTCGCGCCGAAGAATGCGTCGAACTCCGCGCGCGAGTCGATGCGCTTCGTGTTGTGCTCGCGGTGCGCCTTCGCGCGCGCGAACAAGGTCGACTGCATGTCCTCGAGGATCTGCGTCACGGTCGTGACGAACTCGTCGCGCTTGAGCGACACCTTGTCCTTGTGCGCGCGGTCGCGGCGCGCCATGAACACGCTGTCCTGCTCCATGTCGCGCGGGCCCACCTCGACGCGCAGCGGGATGCCCTTCTTGATCCACTGCCACGCCTTGTCGCCGCCGCGGATGTCGCGGTTGTCGACCTCGACATCGATCGTGCGGCCCGCGTACGGGATCTTGCGCAGATCGGCCGCGAGCCTGTTGCAGTAGTCGAGCACAGCCTGCGCCGTCTCCGGCTTGTGCGTCACGGGAATGATGACGACATGCGACGGCGCGAGCCGCGGCGGCAGCACCATGCCGTCGTCGTCGGCGTGCGTCATGATCATGCCGCCGATGAGGCGCGTCGACACGCCCCACGAGGTCGTCCACGCGAACGAGATCTTGCCTTCTGCGTCGCTGAACTTGATGTCGCTCGCGTGCGCGAAGTTCTGGCCGAGGAAGTGCGAGGTGCCCGCCTGCAGCGCCTTGCGGTCCTGCATGAGCGCCTCGATGCAGTAGGTGTTCACGGCGCCCGGGAAGCGCTCGCCCTCGGTCTTCTCGCCCTTGATGACGGGCATCGCCATCCAGTTCTCCGCGAAATCCGCGTAGACCTCGAGCATCTTCAGCGTCTCCTCCATCGCCTCCTCGCTCGTCGCGTGCGCGGTGTGGCCTTCCTGCCACAGGAACTCGGCCGTGCGCAGGAAGAGGCGCGTGCGCATCTCCCAGCGCACGACATTCGCCCACTGGTTGATGAGAAGCGGAAGATCGCGGTAGCTCTGCACCCACTTCGCGAAGCTCGCGCCGATGATCGTCTCCGAGGTCGGGCGCACGACGAGCGGCTCCTGCAGCTCGCCGTCGGGAACGAGCCCCGGGCGGCCGTCGGCCTTCGTGCCGGGCTTCAGGCGGTGGTGCGTGACGACCGCGCACTCCTTCGCGAAGCCCTCGACATGCTCCGCCTCCTTCTCGAAGTAGGAAAGCGGGATGAACAGCGGGAAATACGCGTTCTTATGCCCCGTGTCCTTGAACATCTTGTCGAGCGAGCGCTGGATGTTCTCCCAGAGCGCGTAGCCCCACGGCTTGATGACCATGCAGCCGCGCACATCGCTCGTCTCGGCAAGTTCAGCTGCGCGCACGACTTGCTGGTACCACTCGGGGTAGTTCTCCGCGCGCGTCGGGCTGATGGCGGAGGCGGGGGCGTTTCCTGCGGGCTTCTGGTTCGACATGGGTTCGTCTCTTGGTCTCGTGCGAGGCCCGAGAAGGTAGCACGAAGGGAAATCCGTGGCCGATCCGCGCTCTCTCGAGCCGCCGCGCGATACAGTCGCCGTTCGATGGCGAGTGAACACGCCGCACGAGACGAGATGGCGGGCCGCCCCGACGCGGGCGGGGTCGTCCTGTCGGAACTGCGCGGCGCGGCCGAGCGCGCGCTTGCGGCCCTCGTCGATCTCGATGGGCCCGTGGCGAGGCGCGAGGGCGTCCGCACGGCGCGGCGCGAGCTCAAGGCCGTCCGCGCGCTCGCGCCGCTCTGCCGAGGCCGAAACGGCGGCGAACCTGCCGAGACGGCCGTCGACGGCATCCTTGAGTTCAGCGCCAAGGCGAACCAGCTGCTCGGCCCCGTGCGCGACCGCGACGCGCTTGCGCGCGCGATCCAGCGCATCACCGAGCGCTTTGCGGACACGGAGTCGCGCCGCGTCGCGCGCACTGTGCTTCTCGCGACGCTTGTCTTCGCAGAGGCGGACCGCCGCGACGACGCGCAGTTCGCGACCGCCGCGATCGAACGCGCGCGCCGCGCGATCCGTCAGGCGAACGATGTCCTCTTCTCCTGGCGGCCGCGCGGCGGATTCGACCGCGAGGGCGCGATGCGCATCGTTGCCGCGGCGTTCACGGAGTGCCGCGTCGAGCTTGCGGAGGCGCTCGAGACGGGCGACCTCCTTCGGCTTCACGAGTGCCGCAAGCGCGCATCGTTCCTCGCGCTCGCGCTGCGGCCTTTCGGCGACGGCGCTCCCGCGCGCGCACGGCGCATGCGGAGCCGCGCGCGTCGTCTCGCTGCCGCGCTTGGCGAGGACCGCGACTTCGCGCTCCTCGATGTCGAGATGCGCATGGCGCGCGCGCGCCTCTCGGGTTCGCCGCTTGTCTCGGCGATCGACGACGCCCTTCGCCTCGCGCGCCTCGAGGCGACCGCGCGCATGGAGGACGCCGCGCGCGACTTCCTGCGCCTCGGCTCGCGTGCCACGCTGCGCGCGCTCGATGAGCTCTTCGATTCGTGACGCGGACGACGCGACGCGCTACCCTGCGCGCGTGGACGCGCATCGGCCCGTCATCGGAATCTGCGGCGGCATCGGCAGCGGCAAGAGCGCCGTGTCGGCCGCGCTGCGCGAGCTCGGCTGCGAGGTCTGCCACTCCGACGAGGTCGCGCGCGCCGTGCTTGAGCGGCCCGATGTGCGCGCAGCGATCGTCGCGCGCGCGGGCTCGATGGCGACGCGGCCCGACGGGTCGATCGACCGCGCGATGCTCGGCAAGGCGATCTTCGCGGATGCCTCGCTGCGGGCCGACATCGAGAAGGTCATGCACCCGCGGATCGAGGCGGAGCGCCGCGCGCAGTTCGCCAGGGCGCCGCTGTCCACGCGCGCCTTCATCATCGATGCGCCGCTCCTCCTCGAGGTCGGGCTCGACCGCGAGTGCGACGCCGTGATCTTCGTGGATGCTCCTCATGAACTTCGCGTGAAGCGCGTGACGGGCGCGCGGGGCTGGGACGCCGCCGAGCTCGACCGCCGCGAGCGGGCGCAGATTTCCCTCGAGGAGAAGCGCGCGCGAAGCACCGACACCATCGTCAACGACTGCGACCCCGCGGAGCTGAAGCGGCGGGTCGAGCAGGTTCTCGGCGCGATCATCGCGCGGGGCCCGTCCATCCGCGGTCTCGCTCCCGGCCCGACTTGACCAATCGCGCGAGACCCGTCAAGATTCCCCAGTCGCAACAGCGACGGATCCACGCGCGCGACGCGTCGCGCGCCTCGGAAAGATGCCCGTCCACCCGCGGAACGCCGCGGTGCCCGCATCCTTCGAGCGAGCCCAAGAACGGACCGAAGGGGTCACCAGGCCCTTTCCAACCGTTGCGAGGCTCTGACGCGAAAGCCCTCACAGCGTTTGTGAAGTGTGCACCGAGTGTGCGAAGGCAGATCGACTTGCGCGGCTGATCCGCGCGCAGGCGAATCGATCGAGGAGCGTTTCGAGATGAGCCAGAAGCAAGGTCGTCGGCGTCGTCGTGGCAAGGGTGGTGGCGGTGAGGGCGGCGGTGGTGGTGGCGGAGGTGGCGGTGGTGGCGGCGGTGGCGGGCCGCGGCAGCCGTACATCCCGAGCCCGCAGCTCTCCGCAGGCCAGATCCCGACCGACGAGCAGCTCGCTGCCGAGCTCGCCGAGATCGAGAAGGAGCTCGAGGGCAAGTACGAGATCGCCAAGAAGGACGACCTCAACCTCGCGAAGCTCCAGAAGATGCCGCTCGACCAGCTCAACAAGCTGGCGAAGCAGAACGGGGTCGACGACATCACGCAGCCGAAGCAGAAGCTCGTCTTCGAGATCCTGCGCGCGCGCGCCCAGAAGGCCGGCCTGATGATCGCCGAGGGAACCCTCGAGATCACCCCCGACGGCTACGGCTTCCTTCGCAGCGCCGACTACTCGTACACGCCGAGCGCCGACGACATCTATGTCTCGCCCACGCAGATCCGCCATTTCGGCCTGCGCCGCGGGCATGTCGTGAAGGGCCTCGTGCGCCCGCCGAAGGACCAGGAGGTCTACTTCGCGCTCCTGCGCGTCGAGAGCGTCAATGGCCGCGATCCGTCGGTCCTGCACGATCTCCCCACCTTCGAGAACCTCACGCCGCTCCACCCGAACAAGCGCATCCATCTCGAGATGGTCGGCTCGGGCAAGGTCGAGACGCGCGTCATCGACATGGTCACGCCGCTCGGCTTCGGGCAGCGCGCGCTCATCGTCGCGCCGCCGCGCACGGGCAAGACGGTCATCCTGCAGCAGATCACGAACGCCATCGCGACGAATCACCCGGATGTCCATGTGATCGTCCTGCTCGTCGACGAGCGTCCCGAGGAAGTCACCGACTTCCGCCGCAACACGCCCTCGCATGTCGAGGTCGTCGCCAGCACCTTCGACGAAGAGGCCATCCGCCACATCCAGGTCGCCGAGATGGTGATGGAGAAGGCGCGCCGCATGGTCGAGTTCGGCGAGCATGTCGTGATCCTGCTCGACTCGATCACGCGCCTCGCGCGCGGCTACAACAACGCCATGCCGAACTCGGGCAAGATCGGCTCGGGCGGCGTCGACAACGCTGCGCTCATCAAGCCGAAGAAGTTCTTCGGCTCCGCGCGCAACATCGAGAACGGCGGCTCGCTCACCATCCTCGGCACAGCGCTCGTCGACACGGGCTCGCGCGCCGACGAAGTGATCTTCGAGGAGTTCAAGGGCACGGGCAACGCAGAGCTGCATCTTGATCGCAAGCTCGTGGAAAAGCGCGTCTACCCCGCGATCAACATCGGCGCCTCGGGCACCCGCCGCGAGGAACTGCTGCTTGACCCGAAGGAGCACGAGCTGATCGTCCGCCTGCGCAAGGTCGTCAGCGACATGAATGTCGTCGACGCCATGGAACTTCTGAGGACCCGCGTCTCGAAGACCAAGTCGAACGCGGAGTTCCTGATGACGATGGCCATGGGTTAATGGGGGCGTGGTTTTCGGGTTCATGCTTTTCGGGTTCATGTCCCCGCACGGCTCTTCGAGGGCGGCATCCGCGCGCATGTGCGGCCTGTCCACTTGTCCAAACGCCTTCTCTTCGATCCCGAGGGGCTGTTTCGCCCCGTGTCCGTAGGTACGATTGAGGCCTCGGCCGGAGCGTTCCGCGCCCCGAGTCCCCCTCGCGAGAATTGGATCGACCCGAGCATGCCCAAGCGAACCAGCCACCGTGGATTCACCCTCGTCGAGATGCTTGCGGTCGTCGGCGTCATCGCCGTGCTGTTGGCGATCCTCCTTCCCGCGATCAACATCGCGCGGCGCAACGCGGTCTGGGGCACGAGCCAGGCGAATCTCCGTCAGATCGGCCAGCTGATCGCGCTCTACGCAGGCGACAACCGAGAGTGGATTCCCGCGACCGCGTTCGACTACAGCGCCAGCGCAGCCCCAGGGAAGCCGCGTTCCGCGTCGCCCCCAGGCGTGAATCCGCCGATCGGGCCGCTCAGCGTCGGTTCGTGGGCGGATCTCCTGTGGACCACGGGCAAGTTCGGCCCTGTCGTCAATGTGTCGGGCGGCGCCACCCTTTGGGACTACCGCTTCGATTCACCCGACGCCGCCCTCTACGCGAGCGGTTGGGACGGCGTGAACCCCTTCCGATCGGCGGAGGTCATGAAGGAGACTCCCTCCGGTGGGACGGGTGCAACGCCCTTCGGAACAGGTGCGACCACAGAGGAACTGGGTGACGCGGGCTACTTCGGCGGCAACCCGTTCTTCGACGCCCGGCCGCCTACCTCGGCTCGGCCGTACTCGGGCAACTGGTGGACGACGGGCCAGATCCGCCGACCCGACGCCTCGATGTACTGCTGCGACAGCAACCTCGGCGAGATCCTCGAGGTCAACGACGGCACGCTCAACCCCTTGAACCCGAACCTCGACCTCGTGGGCGCAGAGTTCCGCTACACGGGCAAGCAAATCCTCATGCTCTTCCTCGACGGTGGCGTCCGCACGCTCAGCGAGTGGGGCAGCCTCGAGGAGCTGGAGAAGGAGCAGGATGTGCGGGTCTTGGGCCTCGACCAGCGCAGCTACTTCCCCAACCCGTGACCGTGGCGAGCCCGAGGCGCTCGGGCGGCAACCCTCGGACGCAACGGAGGTTATCGCGCCCCGTCGAACCGACCGACGACGGCGGCGCTGGTCGTCGGATGACCGAGGGCTTGCGGCGCACGGGTGAACTGCTACAATCTTTCTCCCACCGTGCCTCTGGCACGGTTTTTCATCGGGGCACTGTCGCCCTTCGGACAGCCTCTTGCTGCACGGTTCGCGTCCGTTGCAGCGCGGGGTCGCGGAGCGTTCGCAATGAGCGCAATGCAGCCGAAGTGCAGGCATCCACGATGAACACAGGCGCTCCGGCGGCGCTTGTCGAGGGCACACGGCCGGACTGCGCGTCTCGCGCAGGGTGGGACATTCGTCGAAGCAGATCTACCGCCACCGTAGCTCAGTGGTAGAGCACACCCTTGGTAAGGGTGAGGTCGAGGGTTCAAGCCCCTTCGGTGGCTCTGGGGCTCACGCCCCTTCCGTTCCGCGAGGCATCTCCGACGAGGAGCTGCGCAGCGGGCGGGCAATCGGGTTGGCGACACCCATGAAGGGTGCGCCGAATTTCTTTACTTCCGCCCGCTCCTCGTAGCGACGGGCGGGCAGAAGTCTGGAGCGGCGAAAGCCGGAGAAACAAGTCATGGCCAAAGAGAACTTCAATCGTACGAAGCCCCACGTCAACGTCGGCACCATCGGCCACGTCGACCACGGCAA
>JBIKTI010000110.1:0-7128 GCA_044348205.1 Phycisphaerales bacterium
CCTCGAGCCCCATCATCGGCTTCATGGCCGCAGGCAAAGGCAAGCAGCGCCTCTACATCCTGCCCGAGCAGAAGCTGACCGTGGTCCGCTTCGGCCCGCTCGAGGGCTCGAAGTCTTTCGACAACCGTGAGTTCATGCGCCTGCTGCTCGGCGAGTGACGCGCGCGAAAAACACAACCGCCCCGCGCGAGGTGGGGCGGCTGGGATGCACTATTGCTGCTCGCGTCACTCGGCTGCAGGAGCCTCGGCCTTGGTCGAGCCCTTCTTGCGAAGGTCGGCGGCGTAGGCCGTGCGCTTGTCAGCGGTGCGACGACGGTTCGAACGGCGTCCGCTGACCTGCGGGCCCTCTTCCTTGCCGACGAGCTGGAGGAGCACGAGGTCCGACTGGTCGCCGACGCGGCGCTTGTCGAGCTTGATGATGCGCGTGTAGCCGCCTGCGCGCTCCGCGTAGAGCGGAGCGACCTTGCTCATCAGGTGCTGCACGAGGCGCGGCGCCTTCTTGAGCTCGCCGTAGCGGTTGAACTTGATCGCGTCCTCGCTCGGAAGATCCCAGAGGCTGTGCGCGTTCTTCTTGTCCTCGGTCGTGTTCGGGTCGGCGACCCAGGCGAAGACGGCGCGGTCGTTGATGCGCGCCTCGATGCCACGGCGGCTTGCGAGACCGCTGCGCTTTGCCATGGTGATGAGCTTCTCGACGAACGGCTGGACGGCCTTCGCCTTGGGGAGCGTGGTCTCGATCTGGCCGTGCTCGAAGAGACCTGCCGCGAGGTTGCGGAGCATGGCGCGGCGGTGATCTTCCTTGACGCAGAGTTGCTTACCAAAGACACGGTGACGCATGACTTGTTTCCTATCTGGGCGCACGCCTCACGGCCGGGCCCTGTTCACTCGCTTGCCGCACGGCCCACCGCCGCGTGGCACGGACCACTCTCGACCAATCAACCGTTCAGGAGACCCTCGGGGACGGGATATCCGAGGTGGAGCCCGATCTTCTCGAGCTCCTGCTTCACCTCGCGAAGCGAGGTCTTGCCGAAGCTGCGCACTCCGAGGAGGTCGTCCTCGGTGCGCTGCACCAGCTCGCCGACCGTGCGGATCTTCGCAGTCTCGAGGCAGTTCGACGCGCGAACCGAAAGCTCAAGCTCGCTGACGGGCATGCGCAGCTTGCGCAGAATCTCGTCGTCCTGGGCGTTGGCGTCGGCGACTTCATCGGAGACGACCGTGTCGCCGAGCTCGTCGAACTGGACGAATGGATTGAGGTGCTTGCGCAGGATCTTGCCGGCCTCGACGAGCGCCATCTCGGGCGTGACGGTGCCGTTGGTCCACACATCGAGGAGCAGACGCTGCTTGTTGGTCTGCTGACCGACGCGGGTGTCTTCGGTGGAGAAGCGCACGCGCTGGACGGGCGAGAAGATCGCGTCGATCGGAATGACGCCGATCTCCTGATCCGCTCCGCGAAGCGCATCCTTGGCGATCTGCTCGCTGGCGGGCAGGTAGCCGCGGCCCTTCTCGACCGTGAACTCGATGTCGAAGTCGATCTTGTCGGTGAGCGTGGCGATCACCTTGTCGGGGTTGATGATCTCGATCGAGGCATCGCACTCGATGAGCTCGGCTGTGACATCGCCCGGGCCCTCGGCCGAGAGACGCATGGTCTTCGGGCCGTCGCTGTCCATCGCGACCACGATGCCCTTGATGTTCAGGATGATGTCGACGACATCCTCGAGGACGCCTGGAATCGTCGAGAACTCGTGGGTGATGCCCTTGATCTTCACCTTGGTGATCGCGGCGCCCTCGATCGAGGAGAGCAGCACGCGGCGAAGGCTATTGCCGATGGTCGTACCGAAACCTGGCTCGAACGGCTCGGCGACGAAGCGCGCGAAGGTCGCCGTACGGCTGCGGGGATCGGGGGAAACGCTCGCGGGAAGGTCAAGGCCGCGCCAACGAAGGTGCATCAGAAACTCCTACTGCCCCAGCGGGGCTCCGACAGTTCCGGGCTCTCGCCCTGTTTCGACACCACTGCAGCTCGGATGCCCACCGCTGTCGATCGGTGGGTGCCTTCTGTGCAGAGGATCCTATTGAAGCCGTCGCAGGGGCTGTCGCCCGCACGACGGGATGTTCTCGTATCTGCGCCCAACAGCGTCCGAAGAGTCCTTCTTCGGATGCGGCTCTCACACTCGCATCCGAAGAGTCCTTCTTCGGATGCGAAAATCAGACTCGCCGCTTCTTCGGCGGACGGCAGCCATTGAACGGGATCGGCGTGTGGTCCTCGACAGCCGTCACGCGGAGGCCGTTTGCCTGCAGCGCCGTGATCGCGCTCTCGCGGCCAGGGCCTGGGCCCTTCACGCGAACCTCGACCTCCTTGAGGCCGACGCGCTTCGCCTTGCCGACGGCCTTCTCAGAGGCGCGGCTCGCTGCGAACGGCGTGGCCTTGCGGGCGCCCTTGAAGCCGACGGTGCCGGCGGAGTCCCAAGCGATCGTCTCGCCGTTCACATCGGTGATGGTGACGAGCGTGTTGTTGAAGGAAGCGTGCACATGCACGATGCCGCGAAGCACATTCTTGCGCAGCTTCTTCTTGGTGGAGGCGGATGCGGTCGTCGGGATGCTCATGTTGGTGTCTCGAATCTTCTTCTCAGCGGAACGCGACGCACGACGCGCGCGCGGGGAGCGCGCGCAACCGCACGATCGCGAATCAGCCCTTCACGCCCTTCTTGCCGGCGACGGTCTTCTTCTTGCCCTTGCGCGTGCGCGAGTTCGATCGCGTGCGCTGGCCATGGACAGGGAGGCTCTTGCGGTGACGGTCTCCGCGGTAGCTGCGGATGTCCTTCAGGCGCTGAACATCCTGCTGGATCTGACGGCGCAGCGCGCCCTCGACCACGATCTTGGCGTCGATGACGCTGGCGATCGCGGCGACTTCCTGCTCCTTGAGGTCGCTCGTGCGACGCTCGGGGTCGATGCCGACCTCGCGGAGGATGGCGAGCGCCACCTTCGGACCGATGCCGAAGACATAGCGGAGGGAAATCCCGATCTTCTTCTTCTCGGGGATGTCGATACCTGCGATACGCGGCATGTCTGGCTCCGGTCGTTCCGCTCGGCTTCATCGAGCCTGACGGAAATCTGCGTAGGAAGTGTGCGTGATGACTGTCGCTCCCCTTCGTGCGCGAAACCTCGTCGAGAGAGTCTCGGGCTGGCAAAGGGGAAGGGGAGATTGTAGCGAGAAACGCGCCGAAGTCAGCCCTGACGCTGCTTGAGACGCGGATTCTTCTTGTTGATTACAAGGCGCTTGCCCTTGCGAACGACGATCTGGCAGTCGCGGGTGCGGCGCTTGATGCTGGAACGAACCTTCATGGCGGACTCCTTGGCGTTTCTGGCGTTCTGGCGTGACTCTCGGATCTGGTTGGCCCCCGCCGATCTGCACGGAGCCGTTGGCTAGGCTGCGGTGCACACGCGGCGTGAGAATGTTCTCGGTCGTGGCAGGAAGGCGCTGTCGAATGCGCCCTGCGCTCTCAGAAGCGGTAGACGATGCGCCCCTTGGTCATGTCGTACGGGCTCATCTCGACGGTGACGCGATCGCCCGGAAGGATCTTGATGGAGAACTTCCGCATCTTGCCGCTCACATAGGCAAGGATCTCCTGATCATTCTGGAGGCGGACGCGGAACATCGCGTCGGGGAGCGCCTCCGTGACCTCGGCATCGAGGGTGATCTTGTCTTCTTTGGCCATCTGGGATGGTTTCTCGCGATCGGGGTGTCTGGTCTTCGTCTCTGGTCTGTTTGTTCCTTGGATTCTCGGAGGTCTCGGTGGAGCGTCAGCCGGCGCACAGGGCCCACGAACCTCGGCTGTCCGAGGACGCTGCGCGGGCTCTCGCACACGACCGAGTGAGTATGTCCGTCCCACTGCGGGTCACGACCACCGTGTGCTCGACATGGCAGCTCACGGCGCCCGAGTCCACGGTGACCGTCCAGCCGTCTTCCCCTAGGGAGCAGGCGGGATTGATGCAGGTCGAGAGCCCTGTGCGCTCGTGCGGAGCGCGGCGCGGCAGCTCGAGCACGAGCATAGGCTCGATCGCGAGCACCATGCCCGGGCGCAGGGTGAAGTCGTGGTGATCGAGGAAGGCCTGGGTCACGCTGCATGGAACCTGCGGCGGCTCGTGCAGCTCGCGACCGATGCCATGCCCGACGAAGTCCGCCGCGATGGCGAAGCCCGCGTGATCGGCGATCTGCTCGAGCTCGAGCGCGACCGAGCTCCAGCGCCGACCGGGCACCGCGGCTCGCAGCGCATGCGCGAGCATCGCCTCGGCGCACTCGAGAAGCGCGAGGCGATCCGACCCAACGGGTCCGACGGGGACGGTGATCGCGGCGTCGGCGCACCACCCATCGAGGCGCACGCCGCAGTCGATGGACACGAGATCCCCTGCTCCCAACACGCGGGACGACGGGACGCCGTGCACCAGTTGCTCGTTGACGCTCACGCAGGTCGATGCAGGGAACGGAGTACGACCGCCTTCGGCTGCCGAACGCGTGGAAGATCCGCGATACCCGAGGAAGAGAGGCTCAGCACCCGCTGCGTCGATCACGCGGCGCGCGGCGCGGTCGATGTCGCGGCTCGTCGCACCGACGATGCAGGCGCTGCGGGCAGCATCAAGAGCTTGCGCGACGATGTCCCCTGCAGCTCGAATCGACTCGATCTCCGAGGCGCTCCGAAGCGTGGCCACGCGATGGACGCGAGACGCGTCCACGGGAACACCGCAGGGCGACTCCCCTCCGCAAGCATCGGCCGAAAGCGGCCGGGCGCTGGTCGTCGCTGCGTGCATTCACATCACCCTTGGCGGCTCCGCACACGCGGCGCCTTCTGGTCGTTGGGGCCAGCGGCGAGGAAGCCCGAGTAGTTGCGCATCAGCAGGTTCGCCTCGATGCGCTGGATCAGGTCGAGGCCGACGCTGACCACGATCAGGAGACCCGTGCCGCCCAGGAACTGCGACACACCGAAGGGGATGCCCATCTTGGCGCTGACGACGATGGGAATCACGGCGATGGCGGCGAGGAAGCCCGCGCCGACATAGGTGATGCGCTCCATCACGGTCTCGAGGTACTCCGCGGTGCGCGGACCCGGCCGGTAGCCTGGGATGAACGCGCCGCTCTGCTTCAGCTGCTTCGACATGTCCTCGGGGCTGAACTGCACCGTGGTCCAGAAGTAGCTGAAGAAGAAGATCAGGATGATCTCGAGGAAGATGTACGGGAACTGGCCAGGACGGCTGTTGATCTCGAGGAAGCTCGTCGTCGTCCGCCACCACTCCATGCCGTCGCCGCCCGCCATCGCGCGGCTGGCGAGCCAGCCGAAGAGGGCCGCGGGGAAGATCATGAGTGAACTGGCGAAGATGATCGGCATCACGCCCGCGTGGTTGAGACGGAGCGGGAGATACTGGCGCTGGCCACCGAAGACGCGACGACCGCGCGTGTGCTTGGCCTGCTGGATGGGGATGCGGCGCTGCGCCACGGTGATCACGACGGCACCAGCGACGACGAGCAGGAACCCACCGACAAGCAGGATGAGCCCGACGGGGTTGAGCTCACCCGGCGCAGCCTGAATCGATGGACTGAAGTTCTGCGCGACCCACATCACGGCGCCGGGCATCTGGGCCACGATGCTCGCGGTGAGGATCAACGAGATGCCGTTTCCGATGCCGTACTTGTCGATCTGCTCGCCAAGCCACATCAGGAAGAGGCTGCCTGCCGTGAGGCCCGCGACGCCAGCCGCATAGAAGATGATGCGGGCCTCGCCCTCGCGGAAGCTCGGCTGCACGAGCGACTGCGTCTCGAGGTAGCTGAGCCACATCGTGCCTTGGATGAGGCAGAGAGCAACCGTGGTGTACCGCGTCCACTCGTTGATCTTCGTCTGGCCCGAAGCGCCTTCCTTCTTGAGGTCCTTCAGCGGCTGCCACACTGTGGCGAGAAGCTGGAAGATGATCGACGCCGTGATGTACGGCATGATCCCGAGTCCGAAGATCGTCGACTGCTCGAGGCTGCCGCCCGAGAAGATGGATGCGTACTCAAGAAGGCGTCCAAAGCCAGACGCGCCGCCCTCGGTGGCGCGCTCCGCGGCCTCACGCAGCGCCGTCTGGTCGACGCCGACAAGGGGGATCACGAAGCCGAGGCGATAGATCGCGATCATGCCGAGCGTGAAGAACACGCGGCGGCGCAGGTCGGGAATCCTGAAGATGTTCGCGAAGGCTTGCAGCATCTCTGATGTGGTCCTCGAGGCCGATCCGCGCATCGCGCTTCAGCGGCCAGGCCTGCCTAGATCAGGCCCCGTTCCATCCGACCCTTTTCAAGCGCCCCACGGTCACGCGCGTGGTCAGGCCTTCTTGCCGTCCTCGACGAGGGTGCAGGAGCCGCCCGCGGCCTCGATCTTCGACTTCGCGCTCGCGCTGAACGCGGCCGCGACGACCTTGAGCTTCTTGGCGAGATCGCCCGAGCCGAGCACCTTGAGCGGGAGCTTCGAGTTCGGCACGAGGCCGAGCTTCACCAGTGCGTCGATGTCGACCATCGCGCCCGCCTCGAAG
Source organism: Phycisphaerales bacterium (assembly GCA_044348205.1). Taxonomy (GTDB): domain Bacteria; phylum Planctomycetota; class Phycisphaerae; order Phycisphaerales; family SM1A02; genus QWPT01. The sequence continues at coordinate 6,549 of JBIKTI010000110.1, forward strand.
TTCTTCTCGAGGTCGCGGACATTGGTGACCCAATACTCGGTGCGGAAGCCCGCATTCGAGAAGCCGCGCTTCGGGAAGCGACGCGCGAACGGCGTGGCGCCGCCGGCGTAGGACGGACGGCTGACCCAACCTGCGCGGCTCTTCGCACCCTTGTGACCGCGGGTCGAGGTGCCGCCGTGGCCGCTGGCTTCGCCGCGACCCACGCGCTTGCGCTTCTTGTGCGGGCCGACCTTGGCGGTGATGTCATGGATCATCATGGCTTGGCTCTCCGATAGCGCCTCGTGTCAGGCGCGAATGTCATCGTGTTGCTGCTCGTTCACTCGGCCGCGTCAGCGGCGTGCCTTGGACCTGCGAACCTTGGTTCTGCGAATCAGGCGCTCGCCTCTGGGGCCGCGGGCGCAGCCGGAGCCTCGCCGCCACCACCGCTGGCACCGCCACCACCGCCACCGCCGAAGCCGCCACCCATGTCAGGGCCGCGACGCGGACCGCCGCGCCCGCCACGCGGGCCACCGCGTCCACCGCGGCGATTCTCCTCGCCAACGGTGTTCTTCGGAGCGGCCATCTTCTCGCCGCTCTTTGC
>JBIKTI010000111.1:0-7108 GCA_044348205.1 Phycisphaerales bacterium
GGCTGGCTTGGGGTTGGCGCCCGCCGCGAGCGGATGCCCCAGGCGAGATTGAGATCGCGGACACGCTCGTAGATGCGATGGAGAGGACGTCTCGGCACGGGGGTGCGAATCCCCCCGGCTCCATTCGAGAAAACAGCCCCCGCCCCGCGGGGGCTGTTTTCTTGAATGGAGCCGGGGCTGTTTGAGCGGCGGCTGCTGCGGCAGCCGCCTTTGGTGCTAGGACGCGTGGCTTGAGCGGTCGCGGCTGCGGCCGCTCCCTCTGGCGGGACCGAAATCATGTGTGCCCGCATGCTTCAGCATGCGGAACGGATGATGTCAGCCGTCGACTCCCACGATCGTCGTTCCGTGGACTTCGTCCACGGGCACCCTTGGTTGTCGACTCCGACGGTCAGAACCGTCCGACACGACACGCACGGGTGCCCTTGGACGAAGTCCAAGGAACGACTGGTGCCAGCCGTCGACTCCGACGCGAACAGTTCCGTGGACTTCATCTACGGTCACCCGTCGCACTCGTACCGCAGGAGAAACCTTCGCAACCGCCACCGTTCAAGACGGAGAACCAAAAACCACGGGCACCCTTTCGAGCGCCCGTGGTGCGTGCGTCCCTTTCCGCACTTGTCTTCCCCCAGTTCCCGCTCCGCCCCGAAGGCGAAGTAGCGGCACTCAGCGGCGACGGCGGCGAGCGCCGAAGGCGGCCGCGATGCCGAGCACGGCGATCGCGCCCGGCGCGGGCACCGCGCTGTTGAAGCCCTGGATCGACGCATCGCCGACATCGGCGCCCGTCAGGTTGGTCTGCGCGAGGCCAAGCTGGAGGAGCAGCGCCGCGAAGTTCGACGACACGAGCAGGTTGCCCGTCGCGCTGAAGGTGTCGGCCGTCGGAGCCGCGCCCGTCAGCGCGATGTCGAACAGCACGCCGAGCCCGCCCACGCGGTCCGCGACCTTGAAGCCGTTGTCGAACAGGATCTCAAAGTTGCCGACGGTGACCGCGTTGTTGAAGGTGATCGAGCCGCGGTGATTGATCGAGCCCGAGAAGGTCCCGAAGAAGTCGTTCGCGTCGTAGCGGAAGGTCGTCGGCAGCTCGGCCGAGGTCGGCGGCGTGATGACGAAGGCGACGGAGTTCGGGCCGAGGTTTCCAGGCGCGATGACCCCGTCGCTCACACCCGTGAGCTGGAGGTTCGCGGCCGCCTGGAGCAGCGCGAGATCAAGAAGGACATTCGTCTGACCTCCGACGGTCTGGACGAAGCCCGCCGACGCGGCGGTGGTGGCGCTTCCGGCCACAAGCAAAGCGATCACGGTGCGGCTCAAACGCATGACAGACTCTCCTTTTCAACTGTGCTGACGATTCCAGCGCTCTCCCTCCGCGCCGCGCGGCATCCGCGCGACGAGGGGAGCGTCGGCCCAGTCCGAGCGCTCCAAAGGCTGGTTCTCCATGCCGCGGAACGGCGGCGGAGATTGAGAAATGATCCTGACCGTCATCTCGCCCTCGCGAGAGTCAGGACGCAGGGAGTACGCCGCGCGGGCAACCTCGGATTCAGATATTCTTCGAAAGAAGCGCGCAGAGGCGCAATCGCCCCCTCCTCCTCCAGCACTCGCCGATTCAGGGCAAGAAGGCGTTCCCATCCGCGGATCCGAGCCGATAGAGGCGCGTGGGCCTCGATCCCCAAGCGCGGCGCCGAGGCGTGCGTATCACCCCGGGTGTATCGCCCCCGGGTGTATCGCCCCCGGGTGTATCGCCCCGGGGTGTCACCGCCGGGGTGTCACCCACGGAGCGTCCGCACCTGATGGCCCCTCGGCCCGACACGACCAGATGAGCCAGCCACGCAACCCCTCCCTGACCCAGACCAACTGGGACCTCATCCGCGACGCGGCGGGCGGGTCGCCCACCTCGCAGTCGAGCCTCGAGCAGGTCGCGCGCCGCTCGTGGCCCGCGATCTACGCGTTCATCCGCGCGTCGGGCCGCAACCCCGACGAGGCAGCGGAACTCACCCAGGGGTTCCTCTGCGATGTCTTCCTCGCGCGTGGGCTCCTCGAGAAGGCGGATCAGTCGCGCGGGCGGTTCCGCACGCTCGTCCTCGGCTCGGTGCGCAACTACCTCGCCGACATGCACCGCCGCAAGACGGCCTCGACGCGCAAGCCAAGGACGGGGTCGATCGGGCGCCTCGACGACCTCTCCGAGCGCACCACGGAACCAGCGGGCATGCCCGCGCTGACGCCAGAGGCCGCGTTCCACTCGCGCTATGTGGCCACGATCATCCGCGCATCGACGGAACGCCTGCAGCGCGCGCTCCTCGCCGACGGCGACGAGGCGGGTTGGGAGATCTTCCGCGGCCGCGTGCTGCAGCCCTCGATCGACGGCACGGCGGTGAGCTACGAGCACCTCGCGCCGCGCTTCGGCCTCGGGAAGGGCGCATGCGCCGCGAAGCTCTTGATGGTGAAGAGGCGGTTCGCGTCGATCCTCATGGAGGAGCTTCGCGCGACCATCGACAACCCGAACGACCTCCAGGAAGAGGTCGCCGATCTCCTCGCGCTGCTTCAGTCGCGGTGAATGCGGAGCGTCTCCCGCAGCCCGCCGCGAATCGACGGCGACACGCACGATCGACGACCCGATACCCCAGATGAACACCCAATCCGACACGCCAAGACCCGACGCGCCAAGACCCGACACGCCACGACCCAACTCGCCCGCAGGCACGAGCCTCGGCGACACGCTGCGCTGGGCCTTCGAGCTCGACCAGTCCCCCGCGCTCGCGGGTGCGACCTGGATCACGCGCGAGATCATTCCCGCAGCGCGCGATCCGTTCGACGCGATCCTCGCGCCATCGACCTCGCTCGACGCGCTGCGGGAACTGAAGAACGCCTACAAGATGCTGCGGACAAGCGGCGCGACGGCGCCCGAGCGGAGCCTCGCGGCGCGGCTCTACGCGGCCACGATCGCATCTGCGCTGGTGCGGCATGAGACGCAGATCTCGACGCAGGCCCCCGCCGCGCTGCAGCGCGCGTTCACGGATCTCGCCGAGGACGACTCCATGCCCGAGCGGCTGCGCGAGATCGCGGCCCTCGCGCTCACTCGCCCGCTGCCGGAAGCTCGGTGAAGCCCCCGCGCCGCGCGGGCGCATCGCCTTGGCCTTCTCCCGCGGGCAGGCGCTCAAGCTCGGCAAGCTCCTCCTTCGAGAAGGGCTCCCAGCGAATGCGCGCAGCGCCAAGGGAGTTCCCCGTCGCGAACGCGATGTCGACGAGCGCGACCTCGTAGGCCGCAAGCGCGGCGACCTCCCTGCTCTGCGCATCGGCGACGCGCGACGAGGCGTCGAGGACATCGGTGCTCGTGCGCAGGCCGACATCGAACTGCCGCTCCTCGGCCGCAAGCGTGCGCGCGGCCAGCACCGTCTCGAGCCGCGCCGCGAGGATCCGCTGCCACGACTGGGTCAGCGCATCGAGCGCGTCGTAGACCTCTGTCTCGATCGCGAGGCGGCGCGCCTCGCGCGTGCCGAGCCTCTGCACGCGCGCGAGGATCGCAGCGTCGACGCGCGACTGCGCGGCCTCGTTCCCGAGCGGGATCTCGGCGCGGAGGCCGACATTGAAGCTGTCCGAATCGCCGAGCCCGCGGTAGGCGTCCTGCGGCTCGCCGCCCGTGCCCTGGATGTCGTAGCCGTAGTCGAGGACGAAGAGCGGAAGCGCTGCGTTGCGGCGGAAGCCGATCTCGCTCTGGTCGATCGCAAGCTGGAGCTCGAGCTCGAGCATCTCCATGCGGTCGGCGACCGCGCGCGCCGCGAGCGCAGAAGCGTCGAGCTCAAGGCCGAGCGGGTTCGGGTCGGTCGCGGGAACGAGCGGCATGGCACCGCCGACGGGCATGTCGGCGCGGTTCATGAGCCGCTTCAGCGCGCGCTGGCGGATGCGCAGGTTCGCGTCTGCAACGATGATCTGCTCGAGCGTGCGTCCGAGGCCGCTCTCCGCGCGCACCACCTCGATCTCGGGCACATCGCCGCTCGCCACGCGCCTGCGCGCGCGCTCAAGCTGCCGCTGCGCCGCCTCGTACTGCGCGCGCCGCACCTCGAGCTCGCGCACGGCGGCGTAGAGGTTCCAGTAGGCCTTGTCTGCGTTGGCGATCACGCGGATCGCCTCGAGCTTCGTGCGCGCGTCGGCGATGTCGCCCTGCCACCGCGCCACGCGGATCGAGTGCGTGTTCGCGGAGACGCCCGCGCCGCGCAGGAGCGGCTGACTCATCGAAAGCCGCAGCGCGGCAAGCCAGTCGTCCCCTGGCGCGCCGAAGGTGAGCCCCTCCGAGCCGCGGTTGAGCGGGCTCGAGAAGGAGATGTCGCCGCCCGTCGCAAGCGGCAGCCGCACGCCAACCTCCATCGACTCCGAGTTCGTCGGCTGCCCCTGCGCGAGATCCGCGAAGAGGCTGTTCTCGTTGCGGCGATAGGACGCGAAGAAGACGCCCTCGAACTTCGCCTCCTCTGCCGAGAGATTGGCCCGCGCGATCGCAGGGTCGACGAGCTGCGCGCGCAGCTCGAGGTTTCCAGCAAGGACAGCCGCGCGCACATCCGCGATCGAAAGCGGAGTCGCCCCGTCCTTCGCTGGCGCCGCAGGGAGCGCGATCTCGGCGAGCGAGCGACGCGCGGCCTCTTCCAAGGGAACAGGCGCAGCGCTCGACGCAGCCTGCGGGTCGAGCCCGTCGATCCGCTTCAGGCGCGACTCGGGCACGCGCCACCGCGGGTCGTTGTTGTCGAAGAGCCCAGTGCGGCAGGCGGACATCGAGCCGACGGCGAGCGCGGCCGAGGCCAGCGCGAGGGGTTGGAGCGTGCGTCGGATCATTCGTGCCTCAGTGCCTCGATCGGGTCGAGCCGCGACGCCTTGATCGCGGGGAACATGCCGAAGATCACGCCCGTGGCCGCGCTGAACACGAAGCTCAGCGCGACGGCCCAGAGCGGGACATCTGCCTGCTCGAGCTGCGCGCCCGGGATCTTCGTCAGGCCGAACGCGGCGAGCCGGCCGATCGCGATCCCGATGAACCCGCCCACGAGGCAGAGCGTGACGGCCTCGAGCAGGAACTGAAGGAGGATCGCCATCGGCGTGGCGCCGACGGCCTTGCGCAGGCCGATCTCGCGCGTCCGCTCGCTCACCGACACGAGCATGATGTTCATGATGCCGATGCCGCCGACGAGGAGCGAGATCCCGACGATTCCGCCTGCGATCGCAGTGATGCCCGTCGCGAGCGCCTTGAACTGCTCGATGAATCGGTCGATCGCGGCGACCTGGAAGGTCTCGACGCCTCCGGGCTCGATGCCGCGCGCGCGGCGCATCACGAACCGCACCTCGTCCTGCCCTTCCTCGGCCGCCTCGGGGCTCGTGAAGAGCCCCTCCACGCGCATGAAGAAGTTGCGGTCCTGCAGCTTGGCTGCGACGGAGAAGGGAATGAAGATCTCCGCGCTCGATGTGTTCATCCCGAAGAAGCGCGCCTGCGTGGTCTCGACCACGCCGACGATGGCGAAGCGGCGGCCGCCGATGATGATCGAGTCGCCCACGGGATTCAGCGGAAGATTGAGCTCCGTGATCGCGTCCGCGTTGATGAGGCACACCTGGCGCTCGCCGTCCTCGTCGATCTGTGTGAACGGGCGGCCTTCCTGCACGAAGCGGTTCTGCACCACATGCCAGTCGGGCCAGATCCCCGAGATCGTGATCCCCTCGATCATGCGGTCGCCCGCCTCGGCCGTGAGCCCGACCTCTGTGATCGGCGTGACCGCCTTCACGAGCGTGCACTCGTCGCGGATCGCGTTCACCTCCTCGGGCGTGACGCGGATCTTCTCCCATGGATACATGTTGCGCGGCGCGTTGTCGGGCCTGTTCGGGAACACGAAGAACTTGCTCGCGCCGACAGACTCGAACTCGGAGAGCACCTTGCCGCGCAGGCCCGTGAGCGCGGCGATGACGGCCGTCGTGCTCGCGACGCCGACGATGATGCCGAGCGCCGTCAGGAACGCGCGCGACTTGTTCGCCCAGATCTGCGAGAACGCGAGTGAGATCGCCTGCAGCCAGAAGAGCGGGTTCAGCACGCCTCACCGCCCTTCATGGCCGCGAAGGCCGATGCGCCCGGAAGATGCCGGCCCGCCGCATCCTGCGCCACGGGGAGGTCGCTCAGGACGCGCCCGTCGCGCAGACGGACGACGCGCTGGCAGTGCGACGCCACCTCGTCCTCGTGGGTGACGATGACGACCGTCTGCCCTTCCGTATGGATCTGGCGGAAGAGCGCGAGGATCTCGGTCGTCGTGGCGCTGTCGAGGTTTCCCGTCGGCTCGTCCGCGAGCAGGATCGACGGCTTGTTGAGGATCGCGCGCGCGATCGCCACGCGCTGCCGCTGGCCACCCGAAAGCTGATTCGGCCTGTGGTGGACGCGCTGCGCGAGGCCCACGCGGTCGAGCGCTGCCAGCGCGCGCGCGCGGCGGCCGCGCCAGCCGCCCGTTGCATAGACAAGCGGAAGCTCTACATTCTCAAGCGCAGTCTGCCGCGGCAGCAGTTCGAAGCTCTGGAAGACGAAGCCGATCTCCTCGTTCCTGACCTGCGCAAGCTCGCGCGCGCCCATCCTGCTCACATCGCGGCCGTTGAGGAGATAGGAACCCGCCGTGGGGCGATCAAGGCATCCGAGCATGTTCATCAGCGTGCTCTTCCCAGAGCCCGACGAACCCATGATCGCGACCATTTCGTTGCGGCCAATCGTGAGATCAAGCCCGCGCAGCGCGTGGATCGTCTCGACGCCGACCTTGTAGACCTTGGTCAGGCCGCGCACCTCGATGAGCGCGCTTCCCGACGGAGCGCGTCCGTCAGCCATTCGCCTTCCCCGATCCATCGGCTGCGAGCCGTTCGGCGGCGTCCTTGGCCGTCTCCTCGCGCACGCGGTCGCCTTCCTTCAGGCGCTCGAGCACGCGGTACGGACCCGTGACGACCATGTCGCCCGCTGCAAGGCCCTCGAGAATCATCGTGTCGGAGAGGTTCGACGCGCCCGTGCGCACGGGCGTGGGAACGGCCTTGCCGTCGACGACCTTGAAGACGATCGTCGCCTTCTTGCGGGCAGCGTCGACGAGCGGGCTCTCGCGCAAGGCCTCGGGAAGCTCGT
>JBIKTI010000112.1:0-7105 GCA_044348205.1 Phycisphaerales bacterium
ACAAGGTCGCCGCGGGCATGCTGTGCAGCGCGGCCGCGCACGATCTCGCGGTCGAGGCGATCGACGGAACGCAGCTGATGAAGCGCCACCCGCAGTTCCGCGTGCCCGCCGACTGGGAGCTCGTGTGCGAGGCGCGCGGCGGCTTCGTGCGGCCCGAGGCGACGATTCGAACCGCACTCGCTGCGGCCCGCGCCGCCGGGGCGCGCATCGAGCTGAACGCGCCGATCGACGCCTGGCGCGCGGACGAGGACGGCGTGTGGATCCGCACGATCCGCGGTGCGTTCTCCGCCAAGTCGCTGGTTCTGTCAGCGGGCGCGTGGATGCCCGCCCTTCTCGGCGACCGCGTCAGCGGCCTTCGCCCGACGCGCGAGACGATCGCGTGGATCGACGACGCGGGCGACCCGTCGTGGCAGATGGGCAGGATGCCAGTGTGGCTCTTCGACAGGGCAGGCGAGCCAGAGATCTATGGCGTGCCCGCATTTCCCTCGATGGGCGAACCGCGGGGCATGAAGGTCGGGCTTCACTGCCGAGGCCCCGAGGTCGAGCCCGAGGAGTCGCATGACCTCCCCGATGGCGAGATCGTCGCGGAGACACTCGCGGCCACGCGCGAGCGGATTCCGTCGGCCGAGGGCCGCGCCTGCACGCACGCGAAGAACTGCCTCTACACGATGTCCTCCGACAACCACTTCGTTGTTGGCCTTCACCCAGACCACGCGAATGTGGCGGTCGCCTGCGGCTTCAGCGGCCACGGCTTCAAGTTCGCGCCCGTGATCGGCGAGGCGCTGGCCGACCTCGCGATCGACGGCGCGACGAAGCTCCCGATTGGTTTCCTGAGCCCAGCCCGACGCGGCGTGTGAGCGAAGCCCCCAAGCACCAAAGGCGGCCGCCGCTCACATCTCGCCAAAGGCGGTTGCCGCAGCAGCCGCCGCTCAAACTCCTTTTCTATTTCCCCTCCGGGGAAATAGAAAAGGGCCACTGCGAGATCGGCTTCGCAGTAGCCCCATGGGGGAAAAGATCTTGATTGGTTGTCGCACGCGGCCGAAGCCGCAGGTGACTCACGAACAGTAACGAAACGGGGGATTGATGTCCATGCCTGAGGAGGAAAGTTTCGCGACTTTTTTCACCGAGGCGGGTGTTCTGTGCGGGGTGCCGCGGGCGTGGGGGACGGGCGAGCCGTTTCACCCTCTGCAGCGGCGGCGCCGTCCGTCGCACGCCCTTCCGCAGCTGCCTCCCCGACAGGGGGCTCCGCGAGGCCTGCAGCCCACAGAATGCCTCCCTTGAGGTGCTCTCGGAAGAGAGGCTCCGAGAAACTCTCCTTGGTGTGCCCCCCACCCGTGTACCAGGACCTCCCGCCCTCGAAGAGGTGGAACCAGGCGATCGGGTGGTCGTCGCCCATGTGTGCGCCGCGGATCGTGGTCGTGTCGAGGTTCGCGAGGACGCGCACGCGGCCCCGCGGGTTCGAGGTGTAGACATACCACTCGTCGGTGCGGTGCCAGTCGGCGGGCAGCATCACGGTCGACGGGTGGGTGCGGTCCTCGATGCGGATCCGCGCGGGCTGGATATCGGGGTGGGTCTTGAAGTAGGAGCCGACGAGCTGCCCGTACCACGGCCAGGTGTGCTCCGTGTCCGCGGCTGCATGGACCCCCGCGTAGCCACCGCCCGCGCGGATGAACCCCTCGAACGCCCGCTGCTCCTGCTCGTTCAGGATGTCGCCCGTGGTCGAGAGGAAGACGACCACCTTGTAGCGCGCGAGGTTCTCCGCATGGAAGACCGATGCGTCCTCCGTCGCGTCCACATCGAGATGCTCCGCGAGGATCTCCTTCATGCAGGAGATGCCCTCTGGAATCGAGTCGTGCCGGAAGCCAGCGGTCTTCGTGAACACGAGCGCGCGGCTAAGCATCGCCTTGGGCGCCTCGGGCGCGTCCTGGGTGGTCGGAGCGGGGGTGCCGCGCTCCGACTGCTGCGCGCCTGCAAGCCCGAGGGCTGCGATGGAGCCTGCGCAGAGCGTCGCGAGGAGGAGCCGCGCGCGCGCGGCAGAACCCGAGGCCTGGCTTGTCGGCAGAGTCTTCGGCTGCATGAGAACTAGGGTCGCGTGCTGCGAGCCTGAAGTCAAGGCTCGAATGTGGACGCGCGGTTGGGAAGCCTCGGTTACGCTCTCCGTCGAACTTTGGAAAGAGGACTCGCGCGCGATGAACGGAAGCGGCGGCATCCCTGCGGATCGGCCCTCGGGGGACGCGGCCATCGTGACGCTCTGCGCGCGGGCTGCGGAGGATTTCCGCGCAAGGTCCGGGGCGCGTTGGAGCGAGGTGGTCCTCTGGAAGGGGTCCCAGACCGAGGTCGAGCGCGTCTGGCGCTCCGATGACCGTGGAACGGCCGAAGCCGCGCGGTCGAGCCTTGGCGCTGGTCGAGACGCATCTTCGGAAGCCTCCGTGCTGGAACTCCCGCTCGGCCCCTTCGGCCGCGTGCTGCTTGGGTTCGATGTCGTGAGGGTGGCAGGATCTGCCAAGAGGGCGCTCGCGCACTCGGCCGACGAACTCGCCGACGCGTTGGCGCTGCGCCTTCCCGCCGACGAGCTCGCATCGGCCATGCGCGGGCTGCTCAGGCGCAACGAGGTCGATCGCACGATTGCGCGCAGGTTCGCTGGCGTCCGCACGCTCGAGGAGCTCGGGCACACGATCGAGGCCGTGTCCGACGAACTCTTCGTGGTCGAGTACTCGGGGATTTACTTCCTCGACCCCGACACGGGGCGGCTGCGCCTCGTGGGCGCCAAGGGCCTCGATGACCACGAGCGCCGCGCAGCGGAGGAGACGGCCGAGGACAGGCATCCCGGCTTCGTCCTCCGCACCGCGCAGGTGGTCGACATCCCCGACACCTCTCTGGCGGCTCCCGAGGTCGGGGTCGAGCGGAGGTCGCACGGGAAGGCCGTGCGCTCGCGCCTCTACCTCCCCGTGCAGGTCGACGGGGTCGTGGTGGGAACGGTCGGCTTCGCGAGCGAGCGCGTGGCGAACTTCACGCCGCATCATCGGGAGGGGCTCTCCTTCCTCGCGGACTTCGCGGGCCTCACCTACGCGCGGCTCGTCGCAGCGCGCGAGAACGAGCGCCGCGGCGCGCTGATCGTGGCTTCGCACGAGGCGGGTGCCCGCGTGCTCGCCGCGCTCGACTGGCGCGAGGTGGCGACGGCGGTGCTCGCGCTCCTCGGCGACGCCCTCGACGCGGGAGCGCTCGCCCTCGTCGAGTTTCCGCTGGCGGCTGCGGAGGGGACCCAGCCCGCAGGCGCGGCGCGCGAGTTCGTGTGGCAGCCGTTCTTCGGCGAGCCGTGGGGGTTCGGCCACGCCGTGCGGGAGGCCGCGCGCGCAGAGCTGGCGCAGCTGTCCGCAGGCCACGGCCTCGAGGTCGCGCTCGGCGACGCGCGCAGGCGCGTCCTTCTCAAGCCTGTCCTCGTCGATGGCGCTGTGTGGGGCGTCCTGTCCTTCGAGCGTCGGCAGCCGTCGCTCCGCGAGGCCGACCATGCGGAGCGCTCTGCGCTGCGCGGGCTTGCGGGCGCGTTCGCCATCGCGATCGCCCGCGAACGGCTCGAGGCATCGCTGCGGCAGCGGCAGCGCATGGAGGCGGTCGGCATGCTCGCGTCGGGGCTTGCCCGCGACTTCAACAATGTGCTCTGGCCGATCATCCTCTACACGGAGATGCTCGACGGCGGAGTCGCGCTCGATCCGCGCATGCGGCAGATGCTGCACGAGATCCAGTCCTCCGCGCGCGCCGCAAGCGAAATCGTGCAGCAGGTGATCGCGCTCTCGCTTCCCCGTGAGCGGACGGTCGAACTGGTGCCCGTGTCGCGCGTGGTCGAGGAGTGCGCGTCGATCCTTGCGCGCACGGTGCCCGCCACCGTCTCGCTCGAGGCGTCTGCAGAACCCGACGCTGGGAGCGTGCTTGCGGACAGCGGTGCGATCCACCAGGCCGTCCTCAACCTCGTCACCCACGCGGTCGAGGCGCTCGCTGGGAGAACGGGGCGCGTGCATCTTCTCGCCGAACGCGCGACCCAGACGGGCCAGCGCGCCGTTCGCATCGCCGTCCGCGGCGCAGTCGCAGGCGCGCCCGAGCGTGTCGGTCCCCTCGCGGCGTTCGATCCCTATTCCGCGTCGGCGACCTCGCAGGCGTCGCGCACGCGCGCCACAGCGTCACTTGGCCTCGGGATCGTCCACCGCGTGGCGACGGAACTCGACGGGCGGATGCTCGTCGCTGAGGGCGAGCACGGCGCGATCGCCCTCGAGCTGACCCTTCCTGCGGCGGATGCCGAGCCGCCCGCGGCAGAGTCGCCGCAGGGGCCCCCGTGCGTGGCCGCTGCATCTCGGCCGGCGGTCGTCCTCGTGGTGGACGACGATGCGGCCGTGCTGGAGGTCGTGCGGGCGATGCTCACAGCGCTCGGGCACGAAGTGCTCGCCGCGCCGTCTCCCCAGGAGGCGCTCGAGACGCTTGCTTCGCGCGAAGGCACGGTCGATCTGCTCGTCACAGACCTCACCATGCCGGGGATGACGGGTATCGAGCTTGCCAAGGAGGCGCGAAGGCGGTCGCCTGCCCTTCGCGTCGTATGCTGCACGGGCTATGGCGACGAGCGCGCAGAGCGTCTCGCGAAGGCTGCGGGAATCTCTGCATTCCTCCGCAAGCCCGTCGATCTCGACACGCTCGAGGAGACCGTGCGCGCGACTCTCGCGTGAGGCGGGGTCGCTCCAGGCGCAGTCGAGGCTTGATGGAGAGTCAAGCCTTGCGGGACAGTCAAGGCTTGCGCGAAAGAAGCTCCGCCTTCGCTGCCTCGTACTCCGTCTCGCTCAGCGCGCCGCAGTCGAGGGCGCCCTTCAGGTCGACCAGCTGCTTGCCGAGGGTGGGCGAGTCGACGCGGCTCGTCCCGCCGACGGCGATGCAGCCTTGGAGCGCTGCGACGGCCGCGATCGCGGGAAGCGTGCGCCGCGCGCGAAGGAGGTCGTTGCGGCGTGCGGCGATGCGCTCGACCAGGGCGGTTGGGAAGCGGCGGGGGTTCGCGGTCGGCATGGGCGGCTGTCCGAAGTGGTGCGGTCGGGTTCCGTCGTGAGGTCCGGGAGGGCGCTCAGACGCGGGCGCCGCCCTTCGGATTCCCACTCGCGGGGTTTCGATACCGAATCGCGGCCGCCACGATGCACAGATTGAGGACGGCCGTTCCAAGCGCGCCCAGGATCGACTCGAGTTCACCGTACTTCTCGGTGTAGAGGAACAGGCAGATGTTCGCGATCGCGAACGCGCTCCAGGCCACGACAGAGACACCCGCCGCAGTCTTGCGCCGCAGGATCACGGCGAGCTGCAGCAGCGTCGCCCCAGGGAAGACGAGTGCGGGGACCCACCCCGCGAATTCGAGGAGCGCGGGCGGGAGCCCGTCCGCGAGGAGGAGGGACGCGGACTCTGCGAGGGCGCTCGGCATGTCCCGAGTATCGGGACGAAGCGCGTGGTTCCTTTCGCGGATGGATCGTGTGTTTCTTGGGGCGGGGCTTCGGGCGGGGCTTGGGGCGCCCACCTTCTGCGTATACCTTGTTCACCATGCCAGTTCCTGCGCCCCGACCACCCGTCCCAAGCGCCTTTGACGGGATCCGATGGGCGAGGCGGGCGGGGGTTGCGGCGGGGGCGCTCGTGTTCGCGGCCGCCGCGGCGGGCCTTGCGATGCCGCGCGCAGCGTCGAAGCCCGCCGACGGTCAGGACCAGTCCCACGGCTCGGGCGGGCTCGACGAGGAGACGATCATCAGGCGGGCGAACGCCGCCCGCGGGTCGTGGTGGGCGTACCGCACGCTCGAGAAGCCCGCTGCGCCCGCCGTGCGCGACGCGGCGTGGCCGCGCAACGACATCGACCGCTTCATTCTCGCAAGGCTCGAGGCGAAGGGGCTCGCGCCCGCGCCCGAGGCAGACCGTGCCACGCTCATCCGCCGCGCCAGCTTCGACCTGACGGGGCTGCCGCCGACGCCCGAGGAACTCGACGCCTTCGTGGCCGACGAGTCGCCCGACGCCTACGAGCGCCTCGTCGACCGCCTGCTCGCGAGCCCGCACTACGGCGAGAAGTGGGCGCGCCACTGGCTCGACCTCGTGCGCTATGCCGACACCAACGGCTTCGAGCGCGACAGCGACAAGAACGCAGCGTGGAAGTACCGCGACTTCGTGGTGCGCGCGTTCAACGATGACATGCCCTACCCGCGCTTCGTGAAGGCGCAGCTTGCGGGCGACGAGCTGCCCGACCGCGACTTCGACACGCTTGTGGCGACGGGCTTCTACCGACTTGGTCTCTGGGACGACGAGGTGCCAGACCTCAAGCAGGCGCTCGCCGACGACCTCGACTCGATCGTCGACACGACCGCGCGCACCTTCCTCGGGATCAGCATGAACTGCGCGCGCTGCCACGACCACAAGGGCGACCCGATCCTGCAGCGCGAGTACTACCAGTTCGCGGCGTTCTTCGCGGGCGTCGCGCCCTACAAGGAGAGCCCGTTCAACTCGATCGAGGCAGACAATGTGCTGCGCATGGTGCGGCGCGACTTCGGGCAGGCAGACCCAGAGGCCGAGATCGCAGCGTTCATCGCGGGGCGCGAGGCGCTCGTCGGCGAGATCCGCGCGCTCGAGGAGAAGGCGGGGCTCGGCGCGGGCAGCGCGTCGGTGTACCCAGACCGTGCGCCCGCGCAGGGGCTTGTCGCGCATCTCGCGTTCGAGGACGGCCCGTCGGCTTCGGCCGTGAACTCGGTCGCGGGCGGCAAGCCAGCGAAGGTCGTCGACGCAGGCTTCGGCTCGGAAGGCCGCGTGGGACGCGGGTTCCGCTTCGACGGCGGCGACGACCGCGTCGAGCTCGAGCGGCCGATCGGCGACGACTTCACCATCTCGTTCCACTTCCGCACGCGCGATGTCGGCGGCGGCTCTGACAGCGACCGACGCTGGTTCCTCGGCAAGGGCCTCGTCGACGGCGAGGTGCCGGGCATCGTGCGCGACTTCGGCGTGTCGTTCATCTCCCACGGCTATGTGAGCGCGGGCACGGGCGACCCCGAGACCTTCCTGAGCTCTGGCCCCGGCCACAACGACGGCCGCTGGCACCATGTCGCCTTCA
>JBIKTI010000113.1:0-7095 GCA_044348205.1 Phycisphaerales bacterium
CGGCCAGATGCCGAAGTGCTTCTCTGCGCCGAGCAGCGGGTTCCACTCCGTGCCCGTGAAGAACTCGGCGACCGAGACTTCGTCGAAGCGGAAGAAGCCGAGCGTCTCCGTTGCGAGGACGAGGACGATTCCGAAGGTCACGGCGACCGAGAAGGTCGCCGCGACGGCGAGCGACCCGACGATCAGGCGCTCGCGGAGGTCGCGCGAGCGAATCGAGCGCGGCCGCCCGAGCGAGCGCAGGTCGAGCGGCGCATGAGGGCCGCCGCGCGGAAGCCCGCTCGTCAAGTCGGAGGCTGGTGGGACGGGGCTCGTCATCGCGGGTCGTCGAGTCTCTGTCTGCGGGATCTTGTTCCGCGGGCCTCCGGCGCAAGGTCGGAGAAGAAACGGGGCGCAGCAATCTAGCCCATCGGACGGCTTTGCGAACGAAGCCTGCGTGAGGACTGCGTTCAGTCGCGCCAGGAAGCTGTCTCGGCCGCGCGGAGGGCGCCCGAGGGCGCCTCCACGCGGCCGAGTGAATTCATGCTGGGCGCCGCGGACTCACTTGTAGACATCCGCGAGGGCGCCGTGGACGGGCTCGCCCTTGGCGTCGAGGAACTGCGTGCCCGTGCGGCGCGCCTCCCAGTTGGCGCGAATCCGCGCGAGGATCGTCTCGGGAATGCGGACATAGCCGACTTCGCCCGCGAGTTCGGCCACATTCTTCAGGTAGAAGTCGACGAAGGCGGCGACCTCTGGACGCGCTGCGCTGGCCTTGTTCACATAGATGAAGAGCGGGCGGCTGAACGGGGCGTAGGAGCCGTCCTCGATCGACTCGACGGTCGGCATGACGGGGCCCTTGCCGCCGTCGATCGCCACCGAGCGGACGCGCGACTTGTTCTCGAAATAGTAGGCGCAGCCGAAGAAGCCGATCGCGTTCTGGTCGCCCGCCACGCCGCGGACGAGCACATTGTCATCCTCTGAGACGCTGATGTCGCTGCGGATGGCGCCGTCCTTGCCGATCACGACTTCCTTGAAGTAGTCGAAGGTTCCCGAGTCGGTCCCGGGCGAGTAGATCTTGATCGGCGTCGCGGGCCACGCTGGGTTGACATCCTTCCAGGTCTTGGCGCTCGCCTCTGCGCCGTAGATCTTCTTCACCTGCTCGACCGTGAGCGAGGTGCACCAGTCGTTCTTCGGGTTCACCACGATGGTGAGGCCGTCGTAGGCGACGGGAACCTCGATGAAATCGATCTTCGCCTTCTCGGCGAGCTCGACCTCGGACTTCTTGATCGGGCGCGAGGCGTCGGCGATGTCGATCTCGCCCGCGGAGAAGCGCTTGAAGCCTCCGCCCGTGCCGCTGACGCCCACCGTCACGCGGACGCGCTCGGCCGCGTTGCCGAACTCCTCGGCGACGGCTTCGGTGATTGGGTAGACCGTCGAGGAGCCGTCGATCTTGACGGCGCCGCGGAGGGTCGCGAGGTCCGCGTCTTGTGCGGCCGCGAGCATGAGGGTCGAGGCGCCGAACAGGGCGGCGCAGGCTGCGATTCGGGCTGTCTTCATGGTGGGTTCCTTTCGGGGTGCTGTCGTGCCGGTCGTCGGAGCCGCGGGGAAACTGGAGCAGTCCGACCGAGGATCGGAGAGGGAGGAAGCCTCTCGAACCCGTGTCAAGATTTGGTCAAGGAAAGGTTCAAACTGATGGAACACCCGACGCCTTCGCGGGGATTCCGACTGCCGCGGATGCCGCCCGCGGGAGGCGGAGGCTGAAGCAACTTCCGCTGCCAACTTGACTTGCGACATCGACCGACCCGCCGTGAATCGTGGCAATGTGTTTCACGATCGAGAGCCCAAGCCCTGTTCCTCCCTGGGTGCGCGCGCGGGCCTTGTCGACCCTGTAGAAGCGCTCGAAGAGGCGCGGAAGGTGCTTCGAGGCGATGCCTGGCCCTTGGTCGCGCACATCGAACCGAACCATCGGGTGGTCGGCAGCCATCTCGGCGGAGGCCTCGATCACGACCTTCGAGTTCTCGCCCGAGTAGCGGATGGCGTTCGACACCAGATTCGCGAGGGCCTGCTCCGCGAGCGACTTGTTCGCCTCGACGAGGAGCTCGTCGTCGCAGCGCCAGGAGATCTGAATCCGCCGCGCGAGCGCTGCGCTCTCGAGCGCCTCGACGACCTCGCGGACCACTTCCGATGCGGGGAGCGGCCGGCGCTCGATGGTGTGCCGGGCCTCGGGCTGCTCGAGGAATGCGAGCGTGAGAATGTCCTCGACGATCCCCGAGAGGCGCACCGTGTTCCTGTGGACGATCTCGAGGAACTTGCGCCGCTGTCCGGCGTCGTCCATCTCGACCTGGAGAAGTGTCTCGATGTAGCCCTTGATGTTCGTGATGGGGGTGCGGAGCTCGTGCGAGACATTCGCTGCGAACTCGCTGCGCATCGACTCGAGTCGGCGCATGCGCGTCACATCGACGAGGCTGACGACGAGCCCAGGCGGCTGCGCATCGGCGTGAAGCGGTTCGCAGGAGACCTGGAGCTCGAGCGACTCCTCTCCGTCAAGCTGGACCTCGGACTGGAGCGGTTCGCCGCCCGAGAGAGCGCGCGCCACGAGGCGGTGGAGCGCGGGCTGTCGCACGACCTCCTGCAGAAGGCGTCCGCGCGCGAGCCGCTCCTCGAAGCCGAGCAGGCGCTCGGCGGCGGGGTTCGTGCCGACGATGCGCTGGAGGTGGTCGAGCGCGAGCACGGCGATCGGCGTCGCGCGCAGCACACGCTCTGTCTCGCGCAGGCGGTCCTCGGTGCGCGCCTCCCGCTCGTGCTCCGAGCGGATGCGGCGGAGCACGGCGCTTGCGAGCCCGTCGAGCAGCGGAAAGCCACGGCCATCGCGCGGCCATCCGTCGCCCTCCGTGAGCGTGCGCGCGAGGCGGGCCTCGCTGCGCCTTCGGATGAAGGCCATGCTGGCCCAGAGCGCGGCGACGATGCCAGCGATCGCCCAGCCGAGGCCATCGTTCGAGAGTCTGTTCGTGTCGGAAGCGCCCCCCGCGGCCGCCTCCGCCGCGTCGGCCAGCGCGCAGGGCTCCCAGGTGGCCGTCCACGCGAAGCCCCATGCGATGATTCGCATCCTGAGGGCGGTCGCAGGCGTGTCCATCGTGGCCATTGAGTCGGGATCGTACGGTTGCGCCCCGTCGCGCGCACTCAGTTCTGCGACTCGTCCGACCCTTCCGAGAAGCGGTAGCCGACGCCGCGCACCGTCTCGACGCACTCGGAGAGCGCGTCGAGCTTGCGGCGGAGCGCTGTCACATGCACATCGACGGTGCGGCTCGAGAGCACGGTGCTCTTGCCATGCACCGCCGCGATGATCTGGTCGCGCGTGCGGACAAAGCCTGGCCTGCTCGCGAGGTAGTGGAGGATGCCGAACTCCGTGAGGGTGAGGTCCGTCTTCTTCGACTCCACGACGACCTCATGGCGGTCGATGTCGATCACGAGGCGACCACCGAGGAGGACGAGGCGCTCTGCGCGGGTCGGGGTCTCCTCCACTTGGCCGTGGCGCCTCAGGACATTGCGCAGCCGCGCCATCAGGACGCGCGGGCTGAACGGCTTCGTAACATAGTCCTCGGCACCGAGTTCGATGCCCGCGACGACATCGGCCTCCTCGCCCTTGGCCGTGACCATGACGATGGGAATCGAGCGCGTGTCCTCGTTCTGCTTCATCCGCCTGCAGACCTCGAGGCCATCGAGGTCCGGGAGCATGAGGTCGAGGATGACAAGGTCGGGCTTCTCGCGACGCAGCACCTCGAGCGCCAGGCGGCCGCTGTGGATCGTCCTTGCGCGCATCCCCGCGCGCTCTGCGTGGAACTCGATGAGTTCCGCGATCTCAGGCTCGTCCTCGACGATCAACAGCTGCGCCTTCGAAGTGGTCATGCTCCGTAGGGTACGGAGCGGGGTCGCGCCGCTGTCAAGGAATGATGAAGAGTCGATTCAGAGAGAGGCGGCTGGGCGCGCTGGACGGCCGATCAAGGCCGATTCTGGTGCGCGCGACGGCGCGCCGACCACGGCGGGGAGCGAGTAGCGCACCCCGTCGTCCGCGAGGGCGCCGAGGACCGCCATCGCTGCCGCCTCGCGCATGGACACTGGAATGCCTGAGTGCTCGTGAGAGGTTTCGACGGGAGAGCGCGCGTGGCGCGCGATCGCCTCGCGGAGGACGCGGTGCCGAGCGCCGCCGCCCGCCAGCACGATGCCCTGTCCCGCTCGATGTCCCGCTGCCTCGAGGCGCCCCGCGATGGCGGAGGCAAGCGCGTCGGTGACGGTGGCGCAGGCGTCTTCCGCAGAGAGGTCCTCCGTCACGGCGACGGCCGCCGCAGCCTCGTCGCCCGTGCCGAGCGACCGATGACGCGCGCGTGGCGTCCCGTCGGAGGAAGCCGCTGGGGAAAGCGCCGGGGAAGCCGCTGCCGATGCGCGTTCGGCGATCGCGTCGAGCGCGCGCAGGATCTCGCGCGCCCGTCCGAGGTCGGGCGTGCCGCGAGCGGCCTCGCGGCCATCCTCGTCGAAACGACGCCCAAGCCGCGTGCGCGCCACGCGGTCGAGCAGATGGTTGCACGCGCAGAGGTCGAGCCCCTTGATGGCGTCGGGGCCTTCGCAGCGCCGTGGAAGCAGGGTCGCGTTCGCAAAGCCGCCGAGGTTGAGGACGGTCTTCTCTCCCGCGTCGTCCGCAAAGAGGATGAAGTCGGCGAGCGGCGTGATCGGCGCGCCTTCGCCGCCAGAGGCGACGCTCGCGCCGCGCAGGTCGTACCGCACCGCGCAGCCGAGGCGGACCGCGACGGGCCACGGGTCGACGAGCTGCCAGGTGCAGGGGGGCGCGTGGTAGACGGTCTGCCCGTGCAGGACCGCGAGGTCCGCCCGCGCGTTCGCCTCGCCGAGCAGGAGCTCGAGCGCGTCCGCGTGGCGCTCGCCGAAGCGGCGCGCGGTCTCGGCGATCTCGCGCGCCGTCATGCGCTCCTCGCGCGCGATGCGGCGGAGGGAGTCGGCGACGGGGCCGAGCTCGAGGCTGCGCCAGTGGACGAGCGGCGCGCGCATGCCGAGTCCGTGGCCGTGGACTGCGACCAGCGCGACATCGATGTCTCCGTCGATGCTCGTGCCCGTCATGGTTCCCGCGACGAGCCGCGGGGGAGGGCCTCCTTGCTCGCCGCGCATGAGCGCCGCTCTGTCTCGATCGGGGAAGTCGGGCGGCGTCATGCGGGCATCGTCGCCAACCGCTGCGCGCCATGCAAGGCGCCAGCCGGCGTCCCCCGAAGGGCATCGAGCTTCTCCTGTACGATTCCGCCGATGGTGAAGCGCATCCTCGTCACCGGCGGCGCCGGCTTCCTTGGTTCCCACCTCTGCGACCGCCTCGTGGCGATGGGGCACGATGTCATCTGCCTCGACAACCTCTTCACGAGCCAGAAGTCGAACATCGAGCACCTCCTCGGACGGAAGAACTTCGAGTTCATCCGCCACGATGTGACGGAGCCGATCATGCTCGAGGTCGACGAGATCTACAACCTCGCGTGCCCCGCCGCGCCGGGGCACTACCAGTACAACCCGATCAAGACGATGAAAACGAGCGTGCTCGGCGCGATGAACATGCTCGGGCTCGCGAAGCGCGTCGGCGCGAAGATCTTCCATGCGTCGACGAGCGAGGTGTACGGCGACCCCGAGGTGCATCCGCAGCCCGAGAGCTACCGCGGCAATGTGAACCCGATCGGCCCGCGCGCCTGCTACGACGA
The DNA here is from genome assembly GCA_044348205.1 of Phycisphaerales bacterium. Classification (GTDB taxonomy): domain Bacteria; phylum Planctomycetota; class Phycisphaerae; order Phycisphaerales; family SM1A02; genus QWPT01. Next base: position 5,724 of record JBIKTI010000113.1, read on the forward strand.
GGGAAAGCGCGCCGCGGAGACGCTGTGCTTCGACTATCACCGCCAGAACGGCGTGAAGATCCGCGTCGTGCGCATCTTCAACACCTATGGGCCGCGCATGCATCCCTACGACGGTCGCGTGGTGTCGAACTTCATCCGCCAGGCGCTTGCGGGCGAGCCGATCACGATCTACGGCGAAGGCACGCAGACGCGCTCGTTCTGCTTCGTCGACGATCTGCTCGACGGGTTCCTTGCGCTGATGGACGCGCCCGACGCGCTGACGGGCCCCGTGAACCTCGGTAATCCAGGCGAGTTCACGATCCGCGAGCTCGCTGAGATGACGGTCGAGCTCTCGGGAAGCGCGTCGCAGATCGTGAAGTCGCGGCCGCTGCCCGCCGACGACCCGCTGCAGCGCAAGCCCGACATCTCGCTTGCGCGCGCGCGCCTCGGCTGGGAGCCGAAGATCCCGCTGCGCGAGGGACTCGCGCGCACGATCGCCTACTTCAAGTCGATCGACATGCGCCAGTTCAGGGCGCCAACGCCGAACTTTTAGCGCTCGCCGCTGCGGCGGCTCGCTTTGGCGCTTCGGACGCGGAACAGCGGAAATCGGAAGTGCTTTCCAGGAATGCACTTCCGTCGCTGCGGCAAAAAGACCAGAAATCTGTTCGGAAAAAAGTCGGGTTTGGCCCCATCTCTCTGCCGATGTGGTAGAACACGAACATTCACCGAACAGAAGAGCGGATTCTGTTCGGGTCTCGAATCCGAGTGATCCGCATCCGACACACAGGGCCAGCAGCGCTCGCCACGCGCAGAAACCCGCAAACCAACGGGATTCTCCTGAGCGGCGGCTCCCAGCAGAAGAGAGAAGGGGATACAGATGGTCGCCAACACCGCCTCACAGACCGCCTCACAGACCGCCTCACAGACCGCCTCACAGACCGGCTCGCAGAACAAGACCGCGGCAGAGGCCGCATCCACGAACCTGCCCGCGAAGGGAACACCCACGATGGCCACTCCGACAAACGCCTCCTCCAACCGTCCAGGCACTGGTCCAGCGCGCGGCTCCGCCGCGATCGAAGACAAGCCCCGAGCCGCAGCCTCTGCGTCGCAGGCAAAGGTCGATGCGGCGAAGGCGGAGCAGCAGAAGGGCAAGCTCGCGGCGATTGGCCGCGCGATGGAGGCGATCGAGAAAGCCTACGGCAAGGGCTCGATCATGAAGCTCGACGGCGACTCGCTCGCGCCGATCCCGTCGATCGCGACGGGCGCGCTGAGCCTCGACCTTGCGCTCGGCGGCCGCGGTCTTCCGCGCGGACGCATCATCGAGATCTTCGGCCCTGAGTCGTCGGGCAAGACCACGCTCGCCCTCACGGTCGTCGCCAACGCGCAGAAGACA
>JBIKTI010000114.1:0-7094 GCA_044348205.1 Phycisphaerales bacterium
GCCCATCTCATGGACGAACGGCACCACCGCAGCGCGCACGCCCGCATCGCGATAGGCGCGCTCGATCGGCGACGGGTCCGCCTGGCCGACGAGGTGCAGCACCTGCCAGCCGCCGAACGCGGGGCGAGCCTCGCGCACGAGGTGAAGGACGAGGTCGTTGAGGCTCGTCGCTCCCTGCGAGGCTCCCGTCACGAGGAGCGTGCGGAGGCCAGGCTCGAGCCCGAACCTGCGCCTCGATTCTGCGGGCGAGAGCGACGCGCGCGCGACGCTTCGGATCGGCATCCCCACGATCCGCTCCGCGAAGCGCGGAATCGACGGCGTGGCGCACGCCGAGAGGATCCTCGCCGCGCGCCGCGCCACCATGCGGTTCGCCTTGCCGGGCGTCGCATCGAGATTCACGAGGAGAAGCGGCACGCCGAGCGAGCGCGCAGCCGCGGACACGGGCGCCGTCACGAAGCCGCCGAGCGACACGACCAGCCGCGCGCGGCGTGCCTCGAGGAGTTCGCGCGCCTCGCGCCGCCCCGCGACATAGGCGCGCATGCAGCGAAGGAGCCGCCGCGGCTCGAGCGAGAAGCCCTCCGCCGAGATCGGGACGAAGTCCGCCCCGACATGCGTCAGCATGCGCGCGTCGACCGCCCGCGTCGAGCAGGCGAACACGCAGCGGAACCGCGGCGCAATCGCAGCGACTTCCTCAGCGATGGCGATTCCCGGCGAGATGTGTCCGCCAGTGCCGCCGCCCGCGAACACGATCGCACCTGCGTCGCCCGCGCTCATGCCGAGGCGATGCCTTCCTGCGCGATGCGTCCCTCTGTCTCGGCGGCCCTCTCGACCTCTTCTGCGTCGTGCTCCTCCGAGATCCCGAGCGCACGCTCACGCCGCAGCGCGGAGCGCTCGACCGAAAGCACCAGGCCGAGCGAGCCGCCGATCAGGAGCCACCCCGTTCCACCGCTCGAGAGAAGCGGCAGCGCGATGCCCTTCGTCGGCGCGAGGCCCGTGACCACGAGAAGGTTGATGAGCGCCTGCAGCCCGACCGTCAGGAGGACGCCGATTCCGACAAGCCGCGAGAACGGAGGCACGATGCGGTCCGCCTCGGGCCGATGCGCGCCGCGGTTCACGATGGCGAGGCCGAAGAGCAGGATGCCCGCGTAAAGCGCTGTCACGAGCGCAGCTCCCGCGATCCCCTGCTCCTCGCAGATGATGGCGTAGATGAAGTCGGTGGTGTCCTCGGGGAGATAGCCGAACTTCTGAAGGCTGTTGCCGAGGCCGCGTCCCGTGAGGCCGCCGCCCGCGATCGCGCCCATCGACTGGATGATGTGATAGCCGATCCCCTCTGGATCCTGCCACGGATCGCGCCACGCGAGCAGACGGTTCACGCGGTAGGGGCTCGCGACGACCGCCGCCGCTGCGAGGCCGATTCCGACGGGAACGAGCAGCGCGAAGTGCGCCCAGCGCATGCCGCCGATGAGGAGAAGCAGCGTGCAGCTCGCGAAGACGAGCACCGCCGTGCCGAGATCCTCGACGCCGATCAGGCCGCACACGATGGTGACAGCCGCAAGCGCGGGCACGAATCCGCGCGAGAAGGAACGCAGGCGATCCGCGTGGCGCACGCAGAACCACGCCACCACGACGATCATGCCCCACTTCGCGATCTCGCTCGGCTGGAAGCCATAGCTCGGCGGTCCGATCCAGCGCGAGCTGTTGTTCACCTCGCGTCCGATCCCGGGCACATGCACGAGAAGCAGCGTGATCACCGTGACCGCGAGGATCCACGGCACGGGCGACGCGATCCCTCGAAGCGTGAAGAGACGCTCGACATCGACTCGCGACGCCACGAACATGGCGACAAGCGCGAGCGCCGCGAGGATCGTCGTGCGTCCGAGAAAGACCTGCTCGAACGAGATCGGGCGGTACGACGCCTCGAGTCGCTCGAACTGCGCCTCGGTCATCGCGCCCGACAGGACAAGCGCGTGGTCAGGCGGCACCGACAGCCCTGCGGAATTGACCATCACGACCCCCATCACGAGCAGGGTCAACGCACAAAGGGCCACGCCGTGGGACATGCGGAGCATGGGTGGCATGATCGGCATTTTCTGCGATCGTGGTGGAGAATCGAGCGGGGCTCTGCCCGACCGTCTGGTCGGCTACTCTCTCCGTCCATGTCCGTCGGGCCGACCGTCTACCTCGAGACCTTTGGGTGCCAGATGAACGAGCTCGACAGCGAGCTCGTCAGAGGCCACCTGCGCAGCCTCGGCTACCGCTTCATCGAGGACGCCGCGCGCGCCGACATCGTGCTCTACAACACCTGCTCGGTGCGGGAACAGGCGGAAAACAAGGCGTATTCGCGTCTCGGCCTCGTGGGCCTGCGCAAGAAGGCGGGCGAGAGCGTCATCCTCGGCGTGCTCGGCTGCATGGCCGAGCGCGACGGCGCAGACATGCTCCGCCGATTCCCGCAGGTCGACCTCCTGTGCGGCCCCGGCGAGCTCGACCGCCTCCCCGCCCTCATAGACAATGTCCGCCGCACCGAGGGAGCGAGCCGCGAGGAGCGGATCGCCCTGGCGGGCAGCAAGTCGCGGCGGTCGACCACCCTGGCCGCGGCCGAGGATCATCTCGAGCTCCTCGACCTGTCGCGGGCATTCGACCCATCGTCGCCCGGGGCGGAACGGCGTTCGGCGTATGTGCGCATCACCCGTGGCTGCAACAAGTTCTGCACCTACTGCGTGGTTCCGAACACCCGCGGCGCAGAGGTCCACCGCCCGCCCGACTCGATCGTCGACGAGTGCAGGCGGCTCGTCGACGCGGGCGTCGTCGAGATCACCCTGCTCGGGCAGACCGTCAACCACTACCGCTACTCCCACGGCAAGGCGGTCGGCTCGGACGGCGTCGAGCTCCCGCAGGTCGGCCCGGGCCTTTCCGCCTTCCGCCAGCCGATTCCCGTGGGCGAGCGGGTCACGACCTTCGCAGAGCTCCTCCGCCGCATCCACGACGAGGTTCCGGGCCTCGCGAGGCTGCGGTTCGTCACCAGCTACCCGCGCGACTTCGGGGACGACATCCTCGATGTCATGGTGGCCTGCCCGCGCATCTGCCGCTACATCCACGCACCCGCGCAGTCGGGCTCCGACCGCATCCTGAAGCTGATGAACCGCGGCTACACCCGTGGCGAGTACCTCGAGTTCATCGCCCGCGTGACGGAGAAGCTGCCCGACTGCACGATCGCGGGCGACATCATCGTGGGATTTCCCTCGGAAACCGACGCAGATTTCGAGCTGACGGCGTCCCTCGTGCGCGCGGTCCCCTTCAAGAACAACTTCATCTTCAAGTACTCGCCGCGGCCCGGAACCGTGGCCATCGACCGCTTCGAGGACGATGTGCCCAACGAGGTGAAGCGTCTGCGCAACAACCTCCTTCTCGACATCCAGACGGAGGTGAGCGCGCGCGTGCACGCCGCTTGGGTGGGGAAGCGCGTCGAGGTGCTTGTCGAGGACATCCGCGACGACACCGATGAATCGGTGGAAGCGGTCACAGAGGGATCATCGCCCCCGCTCGTCGCGGACGCCGCAAGCCCAGCGCGGAAAGCGACTTCCATGTCGCTTCCCCTGGCAGGACGCTCCGCCGGCGCGCCCACGCAGCCCGCCGCGCTGCGGGTGAGCCGCACCGCGTCTACCCGGCCCGCGCGGCAGGCGATCGGGCGCTCCCGTGGCGATCTCATCGTGTCGATCCCGCTCGAGCGGGGCGCCATCGCGCCGGTACGGGGAAGCATCCTCGAGGTAGACATCCTGCGTTCCGCGCCCCTCATTCTTGAGGGCGGCGTGGTAAAAACCGCGATGGCTGCTTCAGAAGGGCGACTTTGAAGAAAGCCTGGGACGCCCTGACAGATCCGCTACGACCCTTTCAGGATCTTCATTCGAACTTGCTTGACAGGGTCTGTTCCTGATCTATCTTCGCTAGCGAGGGTCGGGTGAGCGGTAAAGGGCCGCTCTTCCTGAGGGAGAGTGCAGTGCTTAACCTCGACGAGCACGCAGACACTGGAATTGGGAGTTATACAAATGAAGACTGGTCTCATGGCGGCCGTTGCAGGCCTCGCGGTTTCGAGCATGGCTTCCGCCGCGTTCGTTCAGTTTGTCGTCACCTCGGCGGCTGTTTCCAACAGCGGTCAGAACCTCGTTCGCTACGAGGTCTTCGCCCGCTTCAACGGCCCGACCGACACCGTGCTCAACGCCTTCAACTTCAACGCCGTCGGTGGCACCGCCGCGTCGTTCGGTGGTTTCTGGCACAAGGACAACTTCGACTCGAGCAACCCCGGCCAGCTCTCGCAGACCGTCGGCACCTGGGCTCCCCAGGCCGTTGGCTCCGCGACGGCGAACCGTCCGTTCGATTCGTTCCTCATGATCGGCGGCAACGCGGTCCTCGCCAACTCGACGAACGCAGACCCCTCGTGGGGCGCTGCGCTCTCGTGGAACCGCGTCGACCTCCCCAACAACGGCACGATCGGCTGGTTCAACTCGAACCCCCCGAATCTCCAGGGCCGCGTCGGCACCGCGCCGAACACCGCGACCGATGTCAAGATCGGGCAGTTCATGCTCTCGGCTGGTGACAACGCTCCCCGCACCTACACGCTGACGCTCGGCTTCAACGACGGCGTCCCCGGAACGGCCGTGCAGTTCGGCACCGGCACCTTCAGCCTCCCGGCTCCTGGCGCCGTTGCCCTCCTCGGTCTCGCTGGCCTCGCTGGCCGTCGTCGCCGCTGATTCCTCAGCGCTCGACTGATCGATGCACTCTTCATCCCGCCCGCGGCCAACGCCGCGGGCGGGATTGCTTTTGGCGCGCCCCGAGACCGCCTAGGTTCTGCTTGATGGAACCGCGAAGGCCAAGGATCCGCGCGGCGTCCGACTGGAGAGAGGGCGAGACGAAGCGGGAGCCCATGATCCACTTCCGCGATACGGAGAGCTGAAGCCCACATCGCTCGGTCGCGGCCGGCCGGGATGGCGCGCGGAACTATGTCCGAGGATCCGTCAGACAGAACCTGGGGCGCATTCGCTTCTCGGCAGCCACGCTGGTTCCATGAATCCCGAAGGGCCGGATGTCCGAGAAGCAAGGGCCATTCCGGGCGCAAATCGCCGCTCCAAGGGCGTCCATCCACTTCATATCGGCCCTGTCCCACCCTCCGACCTTCAGGAAAGCATGAACAGTTGTGAATGTTCGCGAATTGGTGGCTCGGGAACTTGCCCCGCATGGAAACCTGCGGCATCTTCGTCGTGTTCGATGAGTTGGCGCTGGAGGGCGCCGACCCGAGCCCCGCGAGACTGCGGCGCAGCGGCCTAGGCCGACTGACGCGCGGCCCTGAGGAGCTTGAACAGGGAAACAGGGACTGCCTCGCTCGCGCGTTTCCGGCGCCGCGCACAGGTGGCTTCTTGTGTGTTCCTCGATCTTCATCCCCTGAAGATCTTTCCCCTGTCCGCTGTTCCTGTTCCCCCTGACAATCGAAGGAGAGAGTTTATGAAGCTCATGGCCCTGGCCCTCGCAGCCGCCGTTTCGAGCACCGCTTCTGCGGCGTTCGTCGAGTTCTACACCGTCAAGACCCAGACCTCGAACTCTGGCGTCAACCTGGATGTCTATGTCCTCTACGCGCGCTTCGACGGCGCGACGGACACCGTCCTCAACGCGTTCAACCTGAACGGCCTTGCCGGTTCGACCATGAACGCCTTCTATCACAAGGACAACTCGGACGAGTCCAACCCCGGTCAGCTCTCGCAGACCGTCGGCGTCTGGGCTCCCCAGGCCACGGGCTCTGCCACCGCGAACCGTCCGTTCGACTCGTACCTCGTGATCGGCGGCAACCCCGTCCTCGCGAACTCGACGAACGCAGACCCCTCGTGGGGCGCCGCGCTCTCCTGGAACCGCGCTGACATCCCGAACGGCCTGAATGTCGGCTGGTTCAACTCGAACCCGCCGAACCTCCAGGGCCGCGTCGGCAACGCGGGCAACCTCGCCGACTCCGTGCGTCTCGGTCAGTTCGTGATCGGCCGCGACTTCAACGCGGGCACCTTCAACATCAAGATCGGCTTCAACAGCGGCGTGGCGGGCGCTCCCGTCCAGTTCGCTGAGGGCACCTTCAACCTCCCCGCCCCTGGCGCGGTTGCGCTCCTCGGTCTCGCCGGCCTCGCTGGTCGTCGTCGTCGCTGAGCACCCTCGGGTCTCGCAGAGCGACTGCTCCGCGATCGCCAAAAGTTTGCGCACCCGCCGCAGGGATTCCCTGCGGCGGGTGTCTTTTTGCGCCTGTTTCCCGCGGAATTCGGAAACCAGGCGCATCCTTAGGCCAGCTCCCTGCGACACTCTCGAAGTCCCGATATGTCCGCCCGCGCGCTGTCTTCGGCGGACATGCCTGAAATCGAGACAATCAACTCGTCCCTCTGAATTCCTGAGAGTATCTTGCACTGCAGGCGTCGCTCAGGCGTTCGGCGCCTTCGGCTGCTGTGCAGCCGTCGGATCCTTGCCAGAAGCCCTTCAAGCCCCATAGGAGAACCTCGTGAAGACAAGCCTGACGCTCGGTGGTCTGCTTCTCGGCAGCGTTGCCGTGTTCCTCGGTCAGTTCAATGCGTCCGCCCTTCCGGGCGAAGGCGACGGCGGCACGGCCTCGGTCGGCCCCGATGTCATCGTCGGCGGAATCCCCGATATCGCGCGCTATGCGCCTGGCACCTTTCAGGGCGTGCAGTACGCGTCGTACGCGATCGGCTCGACCAGCTGCAACATCGGCAACCAGCAGCTCCTGTGGCAGCCGAATCCGGACCCCGATCACCCCGTCATCCCGCAGAACATGTTCCGCATCAAGGACGGTGCGATCGAGCAGATCGGCATGTCTTGGGTGAAGCACGGCTTCTGCGCGCTGCAGCAGACGCTCTGCGGATCGTGCCAGCCCGCGGGCGGCGGCTGCCCGACCGTCCTCGGCATCGGTTGCTCCGATCCCTACTCGGCGAGCCTCAACGGCAACCAGAGCGACCTCAAGAGCCGTGGCCCGATCAATCCCGCGACGGGCGTCTTCTCGGGCAGCTACTCCGATCCGACGGCCCCGACCGGACTGCCGACCTCGCTGCGCGAGC
>JBIKTI010000115.1:0-7092 GCA_044348205.1 Phycisphaerales bacterium
TTCTTCACGGGCACGGAGTGGAACCCGCTCCTCGGCGCAGAGAAGCACTTCGGCATCTGGCCGCTCGTCGCGGGCACGCTCCTCGTGACCGTGATCGCGGCGTCGTTCGCGCTGCCGCTCGGGCTCATCTCGGCGATCTACCTCAGCGAGTACGCGAGCCCGCGCGTCCGCTCGACGCTGAAGCCCGCGCTCGAGATCCTCGCGGGCATCCCCACCGTGGTCTACGGCTTCTTCGCGCTGATGGTGATCACGCCCGCGCTGCAGAAGGTCAACCCCGCGCTCGAGGGCGTCGCGGGCGGAGCGTTCGTCTTCGGCAACTACAACGCGCTCTCCGCGGGCATCGCGATGGGGATCATGATCCTCCCGATCGTCTGCTCGCTTTCGGAGGATGCCCTTCGCGCAGTGCCGCGCAGCCTGCGCGACGGCGCCTTCGCGCTCGGGGGGACGCGCTTCGATGTCTCCGTCAAGGTCGTCGTGCCCGCCGCGCTCTCGGGGATCGTGGCCGCGTTCCTGCTCGCGATCTCGCGCGCGATCGGCGAGACGATGATCGTCGCCCTCGCGGCAGGCGGCGTGGCGCAGATCACGGCCAACCCAGCCGCCGAAGTGCAGACGATGACCGCCTACATGGTGCAGATCTTCCTCGGCGACGCCCCGGCGGGCGGGGTCGAGTACAAGTCGAGCTACGCGGTCGCGGCGACGCTCTTCGTCATCACCCTGCTCCTCACCATGCTCGGCCAGTACATTCTGCGCCGCTTCCGCGAGGAGTACGACTGATGGCCACTCCGCGCCCGAACGCGACGCGCGTCCTCCAGAACCGCGCCTTCCTGTGGGTCTGCCTGGTGGCGACGAATGTCGCCGTGCTGGTGCTCGCCGTGCTGCTTCTCTCGATCTTCTGGCAGGGCTTCGGCGAGCTCGACTGGGACTTCCTCACGAAGTCCGCCTCGCGCAAGGCCGAGGACGCGGGCATCAGGGCGCCGCTGTGGGGCTCTATCTGGGTCTGCGCGATCTGCGCCCTCACCGCGCTTCCGCTCGGCGTCGGCACCGCGATCTACCTCGAGGAGTTCGCCAAGCGCACGCGCTTCACCCGCATCGTGCAGACGAACATCCTCAACCTCGCGGGCGTTCCGTCGATCGTCTACGGAATCCTCGGTCTCACGGCCTTCGTGCGCATGTTCGGCCTCTTCGGGTCGAATGTCGAGGACGCGATCGAACTCGGGAACCCCGAGAGCCTCCTCTACCTGCGGCTTCCGTTTGGTTCGAGCGTGCTGGCCGCGGGCCTGACGCTCATGCTCGTCATCCTACCGATCGTGATCATCTCGACGCAGGAGGCGCTGCGCGCGATCCCCTCGTCGCTCCGCTCGGGCGCGATGGCGCTCGGCGCCACGCCGTGGCAGACGGTGTGGGGAATCACGCTTCCCGCTGCGGTGCCAGGCATCATGACGGGCGCGATCCTCGCGATGAGCCGCGCCATCGGCGAGAGCGCGCCGCTCCTCGTCGTCGGAAGCGCGCTCTTCCTTCGCTTCACCCCCGAGAACCTGATGAGCGAGTACTCGGTGATTCCGCTCCAGATCTTCAACTGGGCGCAGCGCCCGCAGGCAGAGTTCCACGCGCTTGCGGCGGGCGGCATCATCATCCAGCTCGTCGTGCTCCTCGCCTTCAACGGCATCGCCGTCCTGATCCGCCAGAAGCTGCAGAAGCCCCTCCTCTGAGGCCCTTATGATGACCCGCGACCCGATGCAGCCCGACGCGACCGCCACCACCCCCGTGAGCGCGACCCCTTTCGGGAAGGCGCCCATGCCGCGCGTCGACACCGCGCATGCGGGGGCGCACGCGTCCGCTTCGGCCGCGACCGCCATCAAGATCCGTGGGTTCTCGAGCTGGTACGGTTCGTTTCAGGCGCTGAAGAACCTCGAGCTCGACATCCCCGCCCAGCAGGTGACGGCCTTCATCGGCCCGTCGGGCTGCGGCAAGAGCACCTTCCTGCGCTGGATCAACCGCATGAACGACACGATTCCGTCGGCGCGCGCGGAAGGGACGCTCGAACTGCACGGGATGAACCTCCTCGGCAAGGGCGTCGATGTCGTCGAGCTGCGTCGCAATGTCGGCATGGTGTTCCAGAAGCCGAACCCCTTCCCGAAGTCGATCTACGACAACGTCGCGTTCGGCCCGCGTCTCCACAAGAACTACTCGCGCGCCGAGCTCGACCAGCTCGTCGAGCAGAGCCTGCGCCAGGCGTCGATCTGGAACGAGGTCAAGGACCGCCTGCACGCGTCGGCGCTCGGGCTCTCGGGCGGCCAGCAGCAGCGCCTCTGCATCGCACGCGCCATCGCCATCGGGCCCGAAGTGCTCCTGATGGACGAACCCTGCTCGGCGCTCGACCCGAAGTCGACCCTCGCCATCGAGGAGCTGATCGAGACGCTCGCAGACCGCTACACGATCGTGATCGTGACGCACAACATGCAGCAGGCAGCGCGCGTGAGCGACCTCACGGCGTTCTTCTACGAGGGCGCCCTGATCGAGACGGGCGCTACAGAGAAGATGTTCACCACGCCGAAGAACAAGCAGACAGAGGACTATGTGACGGGCCGCTTCGGCTGAGAAGCGCCGTCGAACGGGCCGCCCGCTGGCGGCGCCTGCCACAAAGCGAGGGAATGCCATGGCCGTCAACCTCCAGTCGCGCGTCATCGACCTGCGCCGCAACCTCCTCGCCCTCGGTGCGCTCGTCGAGCAGCGCGTGGCGTCGATGGTCGAGGTCGTGCGCGACGGCGATGTGGACCTCGCCCGCAAGATCCGCGCGGGCGACGTCGAGGTCGACGAGATGCAGCTCGCCCTCGAGGCCGAGTGCATGCGCCTCCTCGCCCTCGGGAGCCCCGTCGCGAGCGACCTGCGCCTGATCCTCACCACGATGCGCGTCTCGAACGAGCTCGAGCGGATCGCCGACATGTGCAAGGGGATCTCGAAGCGCGTCATCCGCCTCGTCGAGGCGGGTAACTACCGCTATCCCGAGGCGCTTGTGCGCATGGCCGAGGGCGCGCTCGCCATGCTGCGCGATGTCCTCGTCGCCTTCTCGAACGGCGACATCAAGCTCTGCCTCGAGATCCGCCGCGCCGACAGCTACATCGACCGGCTGAACCGCGAGGTCGTGCTCTGGGCGCGCGAGTGGATCAAGAGCGAGGTCGACAAGTCCGAGGCGGCGATCGAGCTCCTCTCGATCGGACAGCGCGTCGAGCGCCTCGCCGACATCGTGACCGCGATCGCGGAGGACACTGTCTTCCTCGTCGAGGGACGCCTCGTCCGCCACGGCGCGGAGTGATCGGACGCTGCCTGCGGCCCCGCGCCCGCCTGTGCGGGCCCGACGCGCATCTTTCGCGCGCAACTTGCTGAAAAAGTTCAAGTTCGCGGGCACTTCATGCAGTGCGGGGTAGACTCATCGCGTGCCGCGTGGCGGAGCCGCGCGCCAGCCCGACTTTCACGGAAGACGCGAAGAGAGAGCCGCCGTTGCGTCATCGCGAGGACCAGCATCCGCTGCGCATGCAGGGCCACGGGCCGTTCGAGCCCGTCAGGCCCGAGCAGCGTCGTCTGCGCATCGCGACCGATACGCGGCCTCGGCCCGACCCGCGTGCGGAGCGGGTCTATCGCCAGGCGGTCGCCCTCGAGACGCTTCGGGCGCGCGAGGCGGCCCGCCAGCAGACGCTCGACCCGACCGATCCCCGCTGGCTTCTCGCGATCGAGACGCAAAGGGCGCTCCAAGGGGCCGTGCTCGCCTTCGAGGACCGCCGCAGGCTCCTGTCGCTCGCCCAACGGGTGGGAATCCGCGCCTTTGACGCGAACCTGATCGTGGCGCTTGTCCAGGACCGTGCGCGGCGCGGCGAGCCGCTCGAGGCGGCGCAGGCGACGATCGCCATGCTCCCCGCAGGCTCTTCGAAGTTGGCCGAGTCGCCCAGGGACCGGCGCACCGCGGCGGAGAACCCCCCCGCCCGCAACGCGGACGCGGCGCAGCCCGCCGCGGAGCACCCGCAGGTGGTGGCCTGGACCTGGGTCGCCGCGATCGTGGTCGCCTGCGTGGTCGACGCGATCCTGATCGGGTGGATCCTCTTCACCTGACGCGGGCGGGTCAGCTCTCCGAGATCACGCGGATCTCGCCGTCGTCGGAACGCCCGACGAACCCGAGTTCGACGAGCGCCTCGAGCGCGGCAAGCTGTTCCGCTGCCTTCTTGCTCGTGGCCTTCGACGGGGCGAAGCGACGCGCACCGACCTCGACGCAGATCTCAAAGCACTTGGCGTGGTCGGGTCCCGCCTCGTCGAGCACCAGATAGACGGGCGCCCCGAGGTCGCGCTGCTGCAGCGACTGCTGCAGGACGCTCTTGAAGTTCTGCTGGTGGCCGAGCCGCGCCGACTCGTCGACGCGTGCATCGAGCATGCGGAGGATGAGCGCACGCGCAGGGTCGAGGCCGCCGTCGAGGTAGACGGCGCCGACAACCGACTCGAAGAGCGCAGCGAGAAGCGACTGCGGAAGCGCAGCCCGGGAACCCATCCCCTTCCCGAGTTGGACGGAGTCGGCGAGCCCGAGCTCGACAGCGACCTCGGCGCAGACCCGCCTGCTCACCACATTCGACTTGATCTTCGTGAGCGCGCCCTCGAGATCATCGGGGTAGCGGCGATAGAGGTGCTCGCACACCACGGCGCCGAGGACCGCGTCGCCGAGGAACTCGAGCCGCTCGTTGCTCTCCTTCCGGGACGGCGCCACCGAGGCGTGGACGAGTGCCCGCGCGAGGAGCGACGAATCCTGAAACCGATAACCGATGCGCTGCTCGATCACCTCGAGCGAAACGAGTTCGTCCATGCTGGTCGCTCCATGGTGCGGTCGGGCCATGCCTTGGCCGCACCGTCGCGAAGCTGGCGCTCCAGCCGTCGCGTCCGACGCGGCGGCTGGAGGACTGGCATCGCGCTGCTGAACCCTACCCGCCCCTTGCTCCCCGCGCGAGGGGGCAGTGCTCGGATTCCCGCGAACACGCGATGCGCCGCCTGAGCGACCCGCACATCCCGCCAAACCCCTTGCACGGTCTGCTTGCGCGGCTCGAGGGGGCTTGCTAAACTCGCCGATCCCCCCGAAGAGGTCGCCATGCACTATCCGCACAAGATCAGCCGTATCAAGAAGGTCCGAGCCACTGGCTTCCGCAAGCGCATGTCCACGCGCAAGGGCCGCAAGATCATCAACTCGAAGCGCCGTCTCGGCCGCGCCATCCGCGTCCGCTGACGCGCGATCGTCCGCCAGAAAGCTGTCCGGGCGCACCTTCTGCTGTGCGTCGGAGGCTTTGGGGCGTTCTTGGATCCAATGCTCGCACGCCGTTCCCCCGTGGACGGCGTGTTTCTTTGTCTCCCGTCGCCTGTCGGAGGGCGTGGCAGCGCGGGCAAGTGCGGTACCCTCGACCCCATGTCGGATCCGATCGCACGGCACCTCGTCCTGATAGGCCTTCGCGCCTCGGGGAAGTCGACCGTGGGCCGTCGGCTTGCAGAGGAGTTCGGCGTGCCGTTCGTGGATCTCGACGACCGCACCGCCGCCGTGCTCGGAGCCAAAACGGTCGGCGAGGCCTTTCGATCCGCAGGAGAGCAGCGTTTCCGCGAGGCGGAGTCTCAGGCGCTGCGCGCAGCGCTCGACGAGCCGCCGCAGGTGGTCGCACTCGGGGGCGGCACACCGACTGCGCCAGGCGCAGCGGCCATGATCTCGGCGGCGCGCGACTCATCCGCTGCAGCCGTCGTGTTCCTTGATCCAGGGCTCGAGACGCTCGCTGCTCGGCTCGAGCGCGATGAAGGCGATCGCCCGAGCCTCACGGGGCTCGGCGTCGTCGCGGAGATGGAGGCCGTCGCGGCGCGGCGGCGCCCGCTTTATGCGGCGCTCGCAGACCTGGTCTTCACGGGCGAGGTCGACTCCGTCATGATCAGGGGCGCCGTCTTCGGCGCTGGCCGCTGATCGACCGCGCGGCGCAGCCACTTCTGCGCGAGATAGCGCTCGAGGATCGCCTTTGCGCCCTCGCCGAAGCTCTCGAACTCGACCGCCATGCGGCGCGGGCCCGGGTCGTCGAGTTCATCGAAGACACGCACGATTCGGCCATGCGCGTGGATCTCCTGCTCGCAACCGGGAAGCGTAAGCTCGATCTCGACTGCGGCGTTGCGACGAAGCGGTCGGTCGAGCTCGAAGCGGAGCCCGCCCATGCTGACCTCGTAGACATGCCCATCGAGCGGGCGTCGCGCAAAGCCCTTGCGGCCGTGGCCAGCCGCGGGGCGCACCGTCACGCTCGAGTACATCGGGTCGACCGTGAAACGCGGCGCCTCCCGACGTTCCTCGGCCCCCGCGACGCCGCCATGAACAGTGGGCGAGGGCGCGGGGTGGTCGGCTGCTGGGGGGTTGATGTCGCGTGCCATGGGGGACTCTCGGCGATCGCCCCGCCTCGGGGCTCCTGCGCCATCAGCAACCATCGGTGATCGGTTCGCGGAACTGGAGGAAAAACCGTCTCGAGCCGCAGGGATCTCCCCGTCGGCAGCTCCTCGAATCCATCACAGGATCCGTCACGGGAGCCGTCACGGGAGCCGTGAGGGGGCCGTCAGGAGCGGCTGCTATCCTCGCCGCCATGCCTGAAGGCGAAGCCCCACGCGCCCCCACGGCGCCGATCCTGACCGCAGCAGACGCCCCGCTCGACCCGCTCGTCGGGAAGACGATCGCCGTCCTCGGCTACGGGAACCAGGGCCGCGCGCACGCGCTGAACCTGCGTGACTCGGGCCTCTCGGTCGTGGTTGGCGGGCGCGCGGGGTCGGAGAAGGTCGAACTCGCCCGACGCGAGGGGTTCGAGGCGGGCACGCTTTCCGAAGCCGCCGCGCGCGCGGATCTTGCGATCGTCGCGCTGCCCGACCAGGCGCAACCTGCGGCTTGGGGCAGGTGGATCGAGGACGCACTGCCCAAGGGCGCGGTCATCGGGTTCGTGCACGGGTTCGCGATCCGCTTCGGCTTCATCGCTCCGCGCGCGGACCTCGGCGTCGTGCTTGTCGCGCCGAAGGGCCCGGGCGCGACCCTGCGGGCGCGGTTCGAGGAAGGGC
>JBIKTI010000116.1:0-7091 GCA_044348205.1 Phycisphaerales bacterium
TCCTTGGACTACGTCCAAGGGCAGCCGTGTTCCTCAGCACCCGCCCCAGGCGGCGAGGAGGACTGCGAGGTCGCTGGCGCCGACGGTGCCGTCGGCGTCGAGGTCTGCCGTGTGGTTCGCGGCACCCCATGCGGCCAGCAGCTGCGAGAGATCCGCGGCGTTCACAGCGCCGTCGGCGTTCAGGTCGGCTGGGCAGCACGCGTTTCCGCCGCCCGCGCTGACCGTGATCGCGCACGCGTCGACCGTGATGAACTCGTTCGCGTCGAGCGTGGTGTTCGCGTTCGCGCTCGCTGGCGCCTGCAGCAGGGGCCGCAGCGCGCCGCCGTTTCCAGTCGCGAAGGGTCCGACCGCGAAGGCGAGCTGCTCGGGCGCCACGCCGAAGAGCCCCGCGAGGTCGATGGTGCCTTCCACGACTCCTCCGTTCGGGCCTGTCGCGGCCGCGGGCGCCGCCGCGCCGACGAGCGAACTTCCGAGCTGGTTGAACCAGCCCTCGTAGTCGTTGTCGTTCTCATCGGCGAGGAACGCCGACCAGCCTGCGACCTGTCCCGCCTTGCCCCAGGGTGCTGCGCGCAGCGCGCCGACGGGCGCCGCGACGAACACGAAGACATCGTCGCCTTCGCCCGCGTCCTCGCTTGCGACATAGAGCGTCGAGCCCTTGATGCCTGCCCACAGCCTGCGTGTGCCCGCCGCGTTCGACGCGACTTCGACGGCGTCCTTGTCGCGCACGCCGTCGAGCGTCCATTCGTCCGACGCCTGGCCGCCCGTGACGGGGAAGTGCCAGTCGTTGCCGCCGTTGTTGTCCCAGACGCCCGCGCCGTTCGTGAAGACGAAGTCGAACTGGCTTGCGCTCGCGACAAGCGGCACCGTCGCCGTCCAGCGCTCGGTCTTCGCGTTCCAGGTCATGGTCGCGTCGGGGCTCGCGACCTGCGACCAGTCGTTGTAGCCGTAGTGGAGCCGCACGGTCGTGGCGCCCGCGAGCGGCCGGCCCACGGGGTTGTAGACGACGGTCGCGCTTGCGCCCGCGACGAGCGGATCGGGCGTCACCAGAGCGACATCGCCGCCACCACCGCCGCCGCCACCGCCCGAGCCGACCCCGTCGCCGACCCACACATGCTGGATCGGGCTCCGTCGCACATTGCCGCGCGCGTCGGTCGCCTCGATGTAGTAGTCGACGAGCTTCGAGCGCATGCCCGCGATCTGCGCATGCCACTGGTCTGCGATCGCCGTGGGTATTTCGCTGAAGTTGATGCCCGGGTTGCCGTAGACATTGCCCGCGGGGAACGCGCGGCGCGTCATCGCGATGGTCTGCCACGCGCCGACGCCCGCGCCGCCCGCGTAGAGCTCGTTCGCGTTCGACGAGAGCGGGTTCACGCCGTCGTCGTCGAGGCGGTACTTGAGCACGACATCCGCCGTGCCCGACACATCGTGCACGAAGGTCCACACCGTGAAGTCGCCGTTCGACACGAACTGCTGGTAGCCGTACATCGGCCCGAAGTTGACGGAGCCAGGGTTCCACGGAAAGCGCTGCGGGATCCACACCGTCGGCGCCACGGTGTCGGCCGCGGGCGCCGCCGCGCCGATCACCGCCTGCGCCTCGAGGATCGCCTCGTTGCACGCGACCGTCGGCTTCACCTCCATGTCGAGCGCTGTGCCGTAGTACATGTAGCCCGAGTTGAGCGCGCCGAGGTAGAAGTGCCACGCGCGCTCGCTTGCGCGGCTCGCGGCGGTCGGCGCGAGGATCTGCGCGTTGCGCACGGGCAGCCCCTGCGCCGCGTGGATCGCCTCCGCGGTCGACACGAAGTTCTGCGCCGCGGTGATGACGGCCCAGTTGCGGATGTCCTCGGCCCAGCCGTTCGCGATGTCGATCTGTCCGTTCTGCAGGGTCGGCGGCCAGTTCCAGTTGAGGAACTGCGGGCTTCCGAAGCAGCCGTCGGCGTTCACCCACGCGCCGTCCTCGACATGCACCACATCGCCCGCGGGCACGGGGTGGTCGGCGAGGTACTTCTCGACGACCGTCGCGCGATAGCCCTGCGCGTTCGCGGTCGCCACGAAGTTCGGCACCGCCTCCATGTAGTACGAGTAGCCGCCGCCCCACGCGTTGTCGCCGTCGTGCGCGAGGACCACGAGCATCGGGCGCTGCGGGTTCGCAAACGGCTCGAGCGCACCGAGCTCGCCCACGCTCATCGGGTTGTAGCCGTCGAGCCAGCCGAGGTGCTGCGAGCACGGAACGACCGTGATGAAGCTCTCCGCGCCCGTCTCGGGGTTCACATGCTTCGCGCGGTGCGGCGTGAACGCGAACGGCACCGCCTCCGCGGGCGCGCAGCCGCGCGAGATCGCGATGCGGCGGTAGTTCGCCTGCGCGGGGTTGATCTGGTCGGCCTTGTTGGGCGGGTCGCAGTTGATGCCGCCCGAGCCGAACACCACGGGAAAGTCGGCGCAGGCGCGCGAGATCTTCTCGCCCGAGACGAAGGTCCAGTCGATCCCCGCCTCGACGAGATACGGGATGAGCCGCGTCGAGAACGCCATCTCGCTCGGGAAGAACCCGCGCGACTGTGCGGGCACGGCGCCCCAGGCCTGCGGGTAGACCTCCTTGGAGAGCGCGAGTTCCTTGCGGATCGCGTCGCCGTCGATGAGCGGCAGGAGCGCGTGGTGGAACGAGAACTGCACGATGTCCATGCGCGGCTTGTTCGCGGCGGCGCCGCCCGGAGCGTTCGTCTGCCAGTTGCGCGCCTCGCGCCACGGCGCGAACCACGCGGGCGAATAGCCAAGCTGCCCGCCCGCCTCTGCGAAGCTCTGGATGTTCGCGATGAGCCCGCCCGAGTACGACACCTGCGCGCCCGCCTCGCTCGCCCACGAGATCGCGGACACCGTGTCGCGCGGCCGCGACTGGTACGCCGCCACGCGGTCGGGCAGGCCGAAGATGCCGCGCAGGTCGTTCTCGGGGTTCACCGCGCCCGCGTCCTTGCGCAGGATCGACTGCCACGCGCGCTCGTAGCGCTGCGTGCCCGCCTGCCGGTCGGGCCAGTAGATCGGCTGCTCCATGTGCCAGAGGTAGGTGAAGTGCGTCTTCTCGTTCGAGTAGGCGTGCGCGGGCGAATGGACGCCGCCCACGGCGGTGAGCACGGCTGCGAGCGGGGGCGCGATGGAGGTGACGCGTGGCATCGCCGCAAGTCTGACCGATCGGACATCGGCGTTCAAGCGGAGCGTGGCGCGCGGAGGCCCGAAAAACAAGCCACCCCGCGGTCGTCCGCGGGGTGGCGTGCGTCGTTCGACTTCCTTCGGCGGATGCGAGACGCCGGAGGTCCGTCGTGGAGCGGTCAGCTCCAGTTGTTGAGAAGGATCGAGAGATCCGCGGCGTTCGTGGTGCCGTCGCCGTTGATGTCGCTGACGCCCGCGCCGCCCCAGTTGTTGAGGAGGATCGAGAGGTCAGACGCGTTCACGGCGCCGTCGCCGTTGAGGTCGCCCTGGATCGGGCTCGTGCAGAGCGCGTTCGCGCCGTTGACGCAGATGCTGTCCCACTGGTTGTTGCAGCAGAAGGGATCCACGGTGCAGACGGTGACGCAGCACGACTCGTCGGCGCAGCCAGGGGTGCTGTGCGGGACATCGCAGTCCTCGCCCACGCCGCAGACCGCGTCGCACGAGGCGCTGAGGCCGCCCGCAGCAGCGAGGCCGTTGATCGCAGAGACGCGGACGAGGTAGGTCTCGCCTGCGGTCGTTGCGAAGCGGACCTCGACTTCATGCGGGAACGCAGCGCAGTCCGTGCCCGTGGCGGAGCACGCGAGCTGCGAGCCGCCGCACTCGGAGAAGACGGCGAGCGTCATCTGAGACTCTGCGAACTCGGTGCAGCTCGAGAGCTCGGTCATGCCGCTGCAGGTGGCGACATAGCGGAACCAGATGGCGCGGGTGTCGCCCGTGCCGCACGAGCTGTCATCGGTGCCCGCGAAGGCGAGGCCCGTGTTGAACTGGTCGCCGCCCGGAATCGTGGTGTTCCAGAGCCGCGCATCGGAGCAGGTCGTGCCCGCGCGGCAGATGGTCTCTGCGCGCAGCACGCAGAGGCTGTCCCAGCTCGTCTCGCAGCAGAACGGATCCACCGCGCAGACGCTCGCGCAGCACGACACGGTGTTGCAGCCCGGGCTCGCGTGCGAGCTGAAGCACGAATCCTTGCCGCTGCCGCAGCTCTGGCAGAGGTCCCAGGCGCGGTTCACGCAGAGCGAGTCCCACTGCGTGGTGCAGCAGAAGGGATCGGCCGTGCAGACCGTCTCGCAGCACTCGCCGTCGTTGCAGCCCGGCGCAGCGTGCGCCGTGTAGCACGACTCGCCCGTGCCGCAGGTCGCCTCGCAGGTGACCGAGACCGAGCCCGCGACGAGGAGGTTGTCGATCGCGGAGACGCGGATCAGGTAGTTCGTGCCCTGCGTACCGAAGAACTCGAGGCGCACGCTGTCGCCGAGCGAGCAGCCGCTGGCGGCCGACGAGGAGCACGCGAGCTGCGTGCCGCCGCAGGCCGTGAAGATGCTCAGCGTGGGCTGAGACTCCCCGAACTCCGTGCAGATCTCGGCGGTGATGCCGCCCGTGCAGGCCGCCGTGTACTGGAGCCACACGGCGCGCGTGTCGTTGGCGCCGCAGATCGACTCGTCGGAGGGAGTGGCGTCGTCGGCCGTGTTGAAGTTGAAGCTGCCCGGATACGCGGTGTTCAGGACGCGCGGCTCGCTGCAGTTCGCACCCGTGCGGCAGAGCGAGCGGGCGCGGGACGCGCACACCGAATCCCACGCGGTCTCGCAGCAGAACGGGTCCTGCGTGCAGATGAGCTGGCAGCAGGCGCCGCTGGCGCAGCCCGTGCCCGTGTGCGACTGATCGCACGGCGCGGTGTTGTCGCCGCCGCAGTTGGCGCAGGTCTCCCACGCGCGGTTCACGCAGATCTGGTCCCACGAGGTGTTGCAGCAGAACGGGTCGGCCGCGCACACCGTGGAGCAGCACTCCGCGTCGTTGCAGTGCGGCGTGGGGTGCGCCACGAAGCACGACGCCGTGCCCGGAAGGCCGCATGCCGTGGTCGCGGCTGAGACACCCTGCGGGTTGTTGATCGCAGCGATGAGCGCTGCGTTTCCGAAGGTCGTGCCCTGGTTCGCGCCACCGACGCCACCGCCATTGTCGAAGCAGCCGGCGTGCGTGTGGATGCCCATGGACTGGCCCGTCGACTCGCGGATGATCGGCGAGCCCGAGTTGCCGCCCGTGGTGTCGGCCTGGTAGCGGATGATGGTGCCCGCGAGGCTGTCGAACGGACCCGCGTTGGTCTGGTTGGTCTGGTTCGCGGTGCCGTTGTCGACGCCGAAGCCCGTGATGCGGATGGTGCCGCCCGCGACGGGCGCCGTGCGACCGACGCTTGCGCCCTGCGCGACGAGCGGGGCGAGGCCCGTCGTCGAGTTCGAGAAGACACCGAAGTGGGCCCAGTCGTTGCCGATCGCCGTCTCCTGCCAGACGACCGACGCAGGGTCGACAGCGTACTGGTCTTGCGGCGGCGGATTCTGGGGCGCGCCGTTCGCGGCCGAGAGCGGCACATTGAACTGGACGACGGTGGCCGTGGTCCCGTTGAAGCAGTGGCCTGCCGTGAGCATCGCGTTCGGCTTGCCGTCGAAGAGCCAGCTGGTGCAGCCGACGGGCATCAGGCGCGCGACGCGCGGGTCGGTCGAGGCGATGCGGTCATCGGTCGGACCGCAGATCGAGGCGACTTCACCGTCGGGAACGAGGCCCGCCTGGATCGACTCGACGGAGATGCGGGCGGAGCTGCCCGCCGCAGCGAAGACCTCGACGACGACGGTGTCGCCGTTGAAGTAGGCGCTGCTGTAGCCCCACTGGTCGAGGGTGTCGGCGTTCAGGATCTGGTGGTGGCCGTCCTGAAGCGAGGTGATGCGCAGGTAGGTTGCGCCGTCGCCACGGGTCGGGCCGTCGAGACGGGAGACCGAGCGGTCGAAGGCCACTCGGATCCACGGTGCCCCCGGAGCTTGCACCGTGGCCGAGTGGATGGCCTTCAGACCGTTGCCGACGCCGACGAGGTTGCCCGAGTCGGAGGCGAAGGGAAGTGTCCAGAAGTGGATTGGGTCGGTCGGGCTTTGCGCGATGGCGGGAGTGGCCGTGAGCGCGAGCGGCGCGACGGTACACGCGGCTGCGAGGAGGGCGGCCGCGACGAGACGATGTCGGGGCTGCTGATGTGCGGTTGTCTTCTTCATGTTTTGTTCACACAGGGGTTTACAGACGGGGACTTGAGACGGGGTGCTTGATCGGGGTGCTTGAGACGGGGTTCTTGAGACGGGTGGACTTGAGACGGGTGGACTTGAGACGGGTGGACTTGAGAAGGGTGCTTGAGAAGGTTGATTGAGAAGCGTCGACTCGAGGACTCGGGTGGGCTGCATGCCGCGTTTCGAACGACCGAACCCTCGCATGGCGTCATGCGCGGCAACCAAGCCCCTCGTTCCGTAGAAACAACCTTTCTCCGCACGACCCTCGGGTCTCTCGCAGGATCCCGCGAGAATCCTCGCGGAAAGGGGCCACGCTGCCAGAGGGAACTCTCCCGCATCGCCCCGCCGAGCCCGCGCTACGCTCCCCGTCATGGACCCACTTTCAGGCCTCCTCGCGGCGCTCGCCTTCGCCCACGCACCCGCTTTGCACGCAGCCAGCGCGGTTTTGGAACCGCCCGTGGTTTCTCAGCCCGTGGTTTCCGAGCCCGTGGTTTCCAAGCCCGTGGTTTCCAAGCCCGCGACGCCGCCCGCCGACGCCGCCCGCCCGAAGCGCGAGTTCCCGCCCCCAGGCGATCCGACCCCCAAGAAGCCCGCGTTCCCCCCCAAGATGTACGACTGCCCGTTCACGGCGACGCCGCCCGTCCTCGACGGGAAGCTCGACGACGCAGCGTGGATGCACGCGCAGTGGACGGACGACTTCGTCGACATCCAGGGCCCTGAGCTCCCTTCGCCGCGCCATCGCACGCGCCTCAAGATGCTGTGGGACGACTCCTACCTCTACATCGGCGTCTCGATGGAGGAGCCGCACCTCTGGGCGACGCTGCGGAACCACGACGACATCGTGTTCCGCGACAACGACAT
>JBIKTI010000524.1:0-7074 GCA_044348205.1 Phycisphaerales bacterium
GCCAGAAATCACGGTCGGTAGTGATAGTCTCCAACTCTGAATTCAGACGGTTGATCTCAGTCTCAAGATCACGATACCTCTGCTCCAACTCCTGCATAGTGGGCGGGTAGGGATGAATGTTAGTCATGCTAGGGTCAATCATGTTAGACCTCCATCAATGTCTTAGCGTACTTGTTGATGAACTCGTTCAGAGAGAACGTGACAATGATATCAGTCAGAACTCCCGACTTCCAATCATAGTCATAGAGAGTTACCTCGCGGAGTGCAAAGTCATACACAGGAACCTTATGCTCGTTGTCTGCAAGGTAGTTCACAGTAACACCCCAGCCAAGATCGCCAGACCAAGACTCGCCAACCAACTGCGAGATGATGATGCGATTTGCATAAGCCTGGTCGTCAATACGACCAACATTCTGAACATGGTCAAGAGCATTAGCAAACTTAGCAAGCATCCCTGCTCCTGCCCAATGTCCGTAGATGAAGATGATGTTGCCGTCATTCTGACGGATTCCAAAGTTAGCGCGGTCTCCCATAACAGTCTCTTTCTCTAGTAGGTAGTAGAACTCTATCATGTGGGTCTGACAGTAGTCAAGACTTTTAGAAGGTTGGTGGGGGAGCGAGTCGATGCTATCTTAGGAAGGAATCCCACCTTCCGTTCGCCAAACAAGGTGTGATAGCGGGTCACATGCCCCCACCTAGTGCCCAAGGTGGGACTTGAACCCACACTCCAATGGAACACGATTTTGAGTCGTGCGTGTCTGCCAATTCCACCACTCGGGCTTATCCATGGTATATGGGGAGTGTCAGCGCAGATCCTCTACATAACCTATCCCATAATTTACTAGGATCTCAACCATGAATGTTGGACAGTTTTAGCGAACATGTCCAGGTTCGCCCAACTGGTCAGCGACCAGCAGGGACGCCCTTGCGGAGTGTCTCAAGTGCGGGGGTTGAATCAACGAACTTGCCATCAACACGGGTAACAATACGAGTCTGAACCCCGTAGCGAGTGTTCCAAGTCTCAAGATATGAGAACTTGTTTGCCTTCTTCTTAGCCATTTGTTTCTCCTTATTCTAGAATGAGTAGGTCGATCATGTCATCTTCGGGGAGGTGGTAGATATCTTCCTCTCCGTCAAGGTCTTTATAGTGAATATCATACCCTCCTTCCACCGAATCTACAAAGGAAACGACTATCTCATTTCCGTCGGCGGTGCGGAGAATATCATTAGGCTCTATAGAGAACCCATATAACTTATCAGCAACTAGGTATTCACCCATCTATTTCCTCCCCTCTTCAGTTATGACTCTAAAGTACACGATATTGCCGTGATGGTCAAGGGGACATTCTTAAAAATTACTGTGAAATATTCCTGTGATTTCTTAATCGTAATCGTAAATATATGGACATATGTGTACAAAGCGGCCCGGCCCCGCCGAAGCGGGGCTGTCAAGCCTATTTGTCCATGAGTCCGATTATTACTCCTAGGGCGAGGAAGAATCCGATAGCGACGAGAAAAATCTCCATATCACACTCCCACAAAATCGCGCAGCATCTCCCGAAAATTATCTAGCGTTATGTCGTTCACTTCCAACTCCAATCTAGGTCAAACTCTAGGATAGTGATGGGATACGTTCCGATGTATCCGCTAAGATACGACAGGGCTTCCTCTGCGTTGTCGAACATTCTAGTCAGTTGCGACTCCCCACTACCTGAGTCAGTAACTAGACGAACATATGGCTTAGGCTTATTCATGCTGCACCCCCTCGCACGATGATCCAGATGAGAGCCTGCGCGGTGCGCGGCGTGATGCCAAACTGCTGCGCGACTCCCACGACAGCCTCAGACAGTAGCGCATATTGAGACTTGTTAGGTGAGTCGGTTTCCATGCCTGCCGCACGCATCATCCAAACGTCAATGACAACTGCGTTAGTGTCGCCTGCGATAGCGCGAGCGAATGCGTTAGTCTTTGCACCCTTGAGAGCGTCAAAGCCTGCCGCGACTGCGGCGTCTGCCATGCGAAGGTTATTGCCAAGGCCAGCGGGACGCGAGCCAAGCGAGTACGCGATAGCCTTAGCGACGTTAGTGGACCAGCGCTCACGCGGGGAGAATGCTGCAACGATAGACGCGCCAACCTCAAGTGAGGTGCCAAGGTTGCGAGCAACCTCAGAGGCAACGGCAGCGGCGTCATGGTACCAGACGCTAGCAGCCTCAGTCTGCGAGAGGGTAGCGGTCATGATAAGGCTCTCAAAGCGAGCGGCGTAGGTAGCGTATGCGAGTGTGCCCTCAGGGGCGGTAACTGTAATCATGGAATGATCCTAGCACTAGGGTCTGACAATGAAAGGGGGAATATGGGGATCAGTCGGTAACGAAACGGTTACGATGCTTGGCCTTGCGCGAATACTTAGCCTTATTCTTATGAGGCTGCGCGGCATTAGAGCGACGACGCTCAACAACGATACGATTATGCTCCGCACTACGGCGGGGGCTCACACGATTACTCATAGAGTGATCCTACCATGACCGTGACCCCCGTGTCAAATCGTAAGAGGTCGTAAACCTATGAGTATTCTTGGAAAACGGGCCGGGGCCGCTTTCGCGGGGTGGTATTAGATAAAATCCACCAAATCCCCATCCATGATCTCTGATGGATCGATTCCCAAATCTTCTGCGATAGCCTCCCACAGTTCATCCTCTGTGAAATCGCCATCGGCGGGAAGGTAATCAAGGTAACTCATATCAGTACTCCTGTTCATCTACTTGGTCAATGATCTCATTATAGAGACCCTTCACGATCCAACCCTGATCCATCAATTCTCGCAGGCATGTTAGGACTGCATCCCAGTCACCGCGTGTCATCTCTACCTTTACCATCATGCCACCGCCAATGCAATGCGCTTACGCTCTTCACCTGTCATGCCACCATAGACATGGGGCTCATAGTCCTCGTTAGCAAGTGCAAACGCTAGGCACTCTTGGATGACGGGGCATGATGCACATACCGCCTTAGCAATGTTTACGCGGGAGGTCACTCCCGAAAGGAACACGCTAGAATCCATTCCAGCGCACGCTGCCTTATCCTGCCACATTCTGATCCTTCTTCCACTCGTTAGTTTCCCGCCGCTTGATGTAGCGACGTTCCTGCTTCTTGGTCATGCTACGGCAGCAGCCAAAGTAGCAATTAGTCTTGTGCTTTCCTGCCTGCTTCCTGCTTCTCAACATGGAAAGATCCTATCATGAGGGTCCGACAACGAATCTCCGACTCGCGCAATATCTGATCGAATTCATCGTGAGTGATGGGGTGGTAACTCATAGGAAGTCACTCCCATCTAGAATCTCGTAGTCACCGAAATCCCCCTCGCCTTCAGCAACGAGATCGACAATCCAGTTGAGCGCAGCATCACGCTCAAAGAATGAACACATGTACTGCCCAAGGTAGTACACCTTGTAGATATTCTGCATTAGAAAGGCACCTCCTCATAGCGCACCCCATCAACAATCAGAGTGCCGTCGTCCAGATACATGCACCGCGCATAGTCGAAGGCGTTGTCCTCCAACATGTAGTAAACGTCAAGCCATGCCTTCTCAAACTCAACCGTTGTCATCATGCACCTACCTTATCATGGGGGTCTGACACCCAAGGGTTGGGGTCAAGGTCTAGGGTGGCCTCCAAACGGAGGAAGTTCTCGTATAGTTCTTCTAGGTTCATGACTTCACCTTACCATAGGGGTCTGACAGTCAGGCATTCCCGTGACCGTTTTCGTGTGTGTCTTAAGTCACATCGTAAGACTTGACAATGTGAGAATTTTCGGGCCGGGGCTGACTTCAGAAGAAGTCAGGCTCATCCCATTGGGCCATGATGACCTCTGCCTCCGCCTCCCACGGATCAAACTCAGGAACCTCGTACTGCGACTCAAACCACAGATCGCACATGATATCCTCGCCCATTTTCGTGTCCTTTCGTAGGTGTGTCGTAAGACTAGCATAGGGGTCTGACAGTCTGGGCCGGGGCCTTTCAGTAGTAGTCATAGTAGTCGTCATCAAGACGGCGACGGGCCTGCTCATAGTAGAAGTCCATATCGGGGACATAGTTGCAGCCAAGGCCATCGGTGTGGCCACAGCACGGGTAGTCTTCACAGCGAGCCATTTCGATCCTTTCGTAGAACGTATCGTAAGCCTATCACGGGGGTCTGACAGCGAGCCGGGCCTACTCCGCCACAGGCGGGTAGGTTTCATCACACTCCTCGCAGTAGAGGCCATACCATACGCCATCCTCATGGATGGAGTAGACTGCGTGCCAGTCGCACGCGACGGGAATAATGACAGAACCCATGCTGCCTCCTTTCGACAGGTCGAACCTATCAAAATTCCCGTGACTTGTCAAGTCGTAACGTAATTATTTATATAACATTTTTACAACGCGGCCCGGCCCGTCTTTCAGGATTTGTCAAGTCTTTTTCGAATAGAATCTGCGAGACCTTGCAGCGTTTGCTCTATGTGTTCCAGCACCTGAAAGTCTGCTGGATTATCTGCACATGCCCACATACGATCTGCGCGTGTGAGCAATTCCTGAATGTCATTCCATTGCATGGTCATATTGATATCGAATGGACGGCGGTCAATGACTTTTACGTTAGGCATTAGAACTCCAACCCCATCGAAGCCAGACCTGTAATCAGTTCCGCCTGAATCACAGGATCATCCTTATCCTCTGGCCTAAGCCAAAGAGTTTCCGCGTCACCGCGTGACTTGATCGTCGCGCCATTGGCGACAAACGTGACGGTAAACCAATCATCATCCTCTGGCTCTACTGAAAGCCAAGCGAGTTGCATGACAGGTCCCTCATTGAGAACGTACTCAAAGAGCGGGGGGCACTCACGAAGGGGAGTGCTAACGATGCGTGCTACTGAATCAATCATGCTGACACCTTATCATCTAGGTCTGACAAGCAATCGCAATCATAGGCGACCTTGAGGTAGTCCTCAAAGGCTTCCACGGTCATGATGCCCTTATAGTCATGACACGTTCCGCACACGCGGGTATCGAAGCCGATCTCGTTGTCGCAGAAGCAACAGACGAGGTGGGAATGGAGAGTGTTGTTCATTTCGTTCCTTTCTATCTAGGTACAACCTATCATGGGGGACTGACATTTACCTAATCCAAAACCTATACAAATCGGACAACTTTCATAACAGGTTGGTAACGGTGATATGTCCAATATGTCTGTCAAATCGACATGCCGTGATTCGTGATCATCGTAACGTAATCGTAACCTAGGTGATATGTCCAAATTGCGGACCCGGCCCGCACTTGGCAATTTGTCAAGTGCGAAAAAACCCTTTATTTTCAAGGGTTTTTTAGACCTATGGCTACTCCAAGTAGAAGGAATGCAGACACGATTCCCATGATGATGATCACTCCTCCCCCGTTCCGAAGTTCTCCATGAACATTGCGAAGTCGATGAGGGAAACGTAGGGGTACACTTCATGCGAGTAGTAGTCTGCCAACTCTGGCAGAGGCTCAGTAACCCACTCGCCATTCTTGAAGAATGCAAGTTCGACGGTATGCGGAAAACGTGCGTATGCTCCATCACCTAGAGCGATAGACACCTCATCTGCCATGGGATGCGCGAGGGCAGCCTTAGCATTGATGAGGTTGCTAGTTCCGTAGGACTCTACACGGGTAATCATTAGAATGCTCCCTCTATTCCACCAGCGATTGCCATGGCGATAAGGATACCGCCGATGATGACGAATGATAGCGCGTGCTGCGCGAATGTTCTCATGCTTCCACCTTAGCACTAGGGTCTGACAGTCTACGCTCTGCAGCCTTAGCCTGCAGCCACGCCTTCCAATCTTCACGCTGCTGTGCTGCAGCGGCGTAGTCAATGCGTGCGAAGCCGATCATGCTCCCACCACCCTATGGATGACCTTGCGCTTGGACTGTATGGCCCACTCGCCCACGCGAGTACGCTGTGCATAGCGAGCGTATGCCATAGCCTCCTCGCGGGTAGTCCAACGGGTGTATGCAATCGGAGCGTATCCGAAGCCGTCGATCCGCACGGCGCGGTATCCATTAGTAGCCATGTGCTACCCCTTTCTTTCTACCCCCTACCCTAGCAGGGGGGTCTGACAGTCTGGCCTAGGGCTCACCCGCCCGAAGCGGTTTATTTGCCTAGGAATATTTAGTTGTTAGGCGAACGCCTTAGCGTTATGGCAATTAGCGCACATGATCTCGTCATTGACGATAGCCATAGAATCGTAGTGCTTCTCACCACAATCATTGCAACGCGCATTCTTGACGATAGTGCGAACGGTAGCCTTAGTGAACCTCATCCCTGTCACCTCCTCTCGCTTGCTCATGGAACTATTCAATCATAGGGGTCTGACATTCACCCTACCCTAGGGGGTATACAAACTAGGGTAAAACGGACATGGTTAAAAACAATTTAAAAAAAGTTTTAGTGATCGTTATGTCCGAATTGTATGTCAAGCGACACGCCGTGAGTTTTTTAGATCGTAACGTAAATGTTATCATCCGATATGTCCGATTCGCGGCCCGGCACGCCTTCTGGAGGAAAGTCAAGTCTAGAATCCGCATTATGCTAGCAGAATCTTGCGCCTAGAGAATCGCATTATGCTGTAACCTAATCGTTACCAAAGAATATCGCATTATGCCCCAGAATGTCGGACGGTCATGGTAGGTTCTACCTATGAGCATTAAGGAGGTGAACATGACCCAGGTACTTGACATGATCGGCATTCGCAAGGATGACGAGATCTTGACTCTCGCAGGCACTTGCGAGTGTGACCGTTTCGTCTGCACGATGGACGACACGCTGGAGTGGGCGACCAATATCGCCGTCTTCTGTGACTACTGCGTCTAGTATGGGCGCACTAGTGACTCTGAAAGGAGTCACTTAAATTCGTGCATTATACATAATAAAATTTTATTAACATTTTCATGAAATTAAAAGGTAACAATTTGATAACGACGAACGGTATGGTAGAAGTTCGGCAAATGGTCTAATAGGAACGATCATTCCTATACTGCACTAGAATGCATTAAAAATAAG
>JBIKTI010000117.1:0-7072 GCA_044348205.1 Phycisphaerales bacterium
AGAGTCCGCGCTCATCGACCCAGAGCGCCGCGCCCGCCTGCAGGATGCGGATGGCGCGATAGAAGGTGAAGGGCGACGGAACGCTGCCCCAGAGATAGAACCCGACCCGTCCCGCAGGGTCGATGCTCGTGTCGCGGATCGCGCCGCTGGCAAGCAGCGCCTTCACCTGCGACGCGAAGCGCATGGTTCCGCCATCGTCGGCGATGTAGAGCGGCTTGATGCCGAGATGGTCGCGCGCCAGGAGCATGCCGCGGCGCCGCGGATCCCACAGGGCGATCGCGAACATCCCGCGCAGCGACGGAAGCATCGCCTCGCCGTGCTCGATGTAGGCGCGAAGCACGACCTCCGTGTCGCTCGTCGAGCGGAAGCGGTGTCCGCGCGCCTCGAGATCGCGGCGAAGCTCCTGGTAGTTGTAGATCTCGCCGTTGAAGACGAGCACGCAGCCCGTCGCGTCGTCGACCATCGGCTGCGCACCGCCTTCCGACAGGTCGATGATCGCGAGCCGCCTGTGGGCGAGCCCGACCGTCCGATCCGACGAGAACCACTCCCCGGCTCCATCGGGGCCACGGGCCGCCATCGCGTCACGGCACCGCCTGATCTCGTCCTGGACGAGAGGCGCGCTGTTGGTTCGGTACGCAAAGGCCCCTGCGATGCCGCACATGGTTGGGACTCGCGATCCGCGACTGGAAGGGCGCAGGCGACTTGCGGGTGTCTTGGCTCGATCGCGTGCCCTCGCGATCAGGCCGACGGTGGACGGGGACTCAGACTCGCTCGGAGCAGCCTGCACGACCTCCGAGGCAGGTCTTCGCGGGGAAGCCTGTTCGGGGCGATCGCAGCCGATCCGCATCCTCGCGACCGTTCATCGGCTCGCGGGATCAACACATTGAACCGAAGTCGGGAGGATACACAGCGCGTCGATCTGGCCGCGGAGCCGCGATCACGCATCAGGGGCGGGGGAGAGCACAGGGCCGCGCCCGTGCGTGTTCGATGGGCCAGCGGGGACGGTCGCCGCTGTGGAATCGGCCGTTTGCGGCGAGTCGGCGGAATCGGCCCAGGCGTCGTGGTTCTCGTCCCCGTCCGAAGGCGGCCATTCCTGGTCGTCTCGATCGCCATCCGACGCATCGGAGGCCTCGTCCCACTCCAGCCTGGCGTTGCCTTCGTCGAGCACGAAGGCGGCGGCGCCGAAGACCGAGTAGGTGAACGCGACGAAGAGCGTGAAGACGCCGAGGAGGAAGCCCTCGCCGATGCTCACGATCAGCAGGAACGCGGTCGAGCTGACCACGAAGTCGGACTCTGCGCGAAGCGCAGGAACACGCTGGCCGATCCGCCACACCTTGATCGTGCACCCGACCCACGCGAGGATCGCGAGCAACAGGAAGAGCCCGCCGATCGACCCGAGCAGGGCCAGGGTGCGCAGATACACCGACTCCGTGAGGTTGAGTCCATCGGTGTCCTCGAAGGGGATCTGCCCCACGATGGGCGACTTCGCGAATTCCTCGAGCGCGGCGAGCCAGACGAGGGTTCGCGTGTCTCCGCCGCGGAAGAAGCGGTCTGTGATCTCGAGGCTCTCGCTGAAGACCGAGGTGAGGGCGAACAGGACGCCCGCTCCGATCAGCCCGACGAGCGCAAGCCTTCCGAGGCTGGTGCGGAAGTAGGCCACCACCGCCACGACGAGGCTTGCCGCGCCCGTGCGCGAACCGCTCCAGAGGACGAAGAGCGCGAGCACGCCGAGGCAGACAGCGGAGATCCACTTGAGCGGCGATCCCGCGCGGCTCGTCGAGAAGTAGTAGCAGCCGACGATGCTGAACACGACGCAGACGGCCGCGAACTGCTGCGGATTGCCCGCGATGCCCGCGAGTCGGCCCTGGAGGACTGCGTTCGAGTAGCCAAGGCCGAGCTGCGCGAAGTTCGCGACGATGAAGAGGATGCCTGCGATTGCCAGGCACTTCAGGAACTCGGGCCGCTCCTCGTCGGCGTCCATGAGCCGAGGCAGCCCGAACACGAAGACACCCATCGTGGCGACGATGCCGATCAGGCCGAAGATCGATCGCGCGGGATCGACGAACACGCCCAGCATGCCGAGGTAGTAGATCTCGAAGAAGAGGAACAGCGCGACGGGGGCGATGAAGAACACGGTTCGGCGCCCCCGTGGGAGCGCAAGGACGCGGAGCGCAAGCGCGATCATGAGCGCCCACGCGAGCGGCCTCGAGTAGGCGCGGATCGTCTCGAGCGGCTGGATGAGCGTGTTGTCGACCCACTTCGACTCGAGGCGCATCATCGACAGCAGGAAGATGATGAATGCGGCGAGCAGGTGGATGCCGACGCGCGACACGAGAAGCACTGCGACCGTTCCCGTGCCGAGGACGGCCGCCACGAACCCGATCGGCGTCAGCACGAAGTCGAGCAGCGCCGAGACCTGCGCACCGATGTCGATCGTGTTGTTCTGGGTCTGCGCGAGGATGAAGGGGATGCCGCTCATCGTTTCGGTCTGGAAGGCTGCCACGCGAAGTGCTCAGGGTTTCGTCGGGACGCGGGATGGGAATCCCAGACAGACCTTAGTGTCGAATTGACCTTACTAAGGTGCGCACGGCCCCTCTTATGTCGGCTTCCGTTGCGGGGATCCGTGAGCCGATCGCCCCACGATGGCGCATGAAACCCCCGACTGCGGGGACGCGCGGCACCACCCGACGCCCTGCGGCAATCCTCGGTTCAGCAATCCACAGAGGTGCCGCCGATCCGCAGGTCTGCGGTGCGTTGGTTCGGTCGAGGCTGCACGAGCCACTCCGCCTGCCGCATCAGGATCTCGATCACCTGTGGCTTGGGCTCCGCGTCTGGGTTCTTCGGGTCCTTCACGGGGCGCGACTCGATGCGCAGCGTGAGCGTCGGAGTGCCATCGTCCGCGACGGCGCGCAGATAGGTCACGCTGGCGAGATCGCCCGCATGCGCGGAGGTGCCCTCGCCGAACTCGCCGTCCGCGACGGGGACGAAGGTGGCGACGCCGTCTCGCGCCTCTGCGAGCTTCAGGAACATCGGCTCCTTGCGCCGCGCGTCGGTCTCGAAGCGGGAATGGACATGTACTTGGCGCAGCAGCAACGCGTCCCCAGCGGCCACGATCTGCGTGAACTCGAAGAACGCGGGGTTCCCGTCGGTTCGTGTCTGACGGAAACTCCCGAGCATCGACTTGCCGCGCGCCGGAAGCCACGACTCCTCGCTCACCATGCCGTTCGGGAGCACGGTCACCCAGTGCCCCTCGAGGAATTCAAGCGGTGCGAGCGCGGGGTCGGTCGGGGCGGGCTGGCGGCCTGCGGCGGGGGCGGGGTCTGTCTTCGCGGGCGCCGTCGCGCAGCCTGACGCGACCAAGAGCGCGAGCGCCGTCGTCAGCAGTGCGGTGCGGGAAGGAACAAGGCGTGTCGAGTGCATTTTCGCACGGTAGCACGGCTCGGCCCCGAAAGTTGCGAAAGCGAGACGCCGCAATTGGGAACACGGCGCCTCTCCCACGCGTCCAAGCAAGATGCTCCGTTCGAAGTCCATCCTCGTCGCCCTCCTCGCGCTGCCCACGCTTGCCATGGGCGCGTACGGACTCGGCGGCATCGCCGCGCACGACGCGGAGACCGGGCCCGAGACAGTGACGCGCGAGATCGTGCGGCCGTGGTCGCTCGGGGGCGAAGCGGATCTCGCGCTTCCGCTCGACGCGCGCGGCCGTGCGTCGCTCGCGTGGAGCGCGGAGCGCCCATTCGGGCTCGAGGCGCGCCATGAGCTCGGCGACGGCGTCTCGCTCCACATCGGCGCGGAGGCGCTCGCGGGCGCTGGGCCGCTCGACCCACGCGTGGGCGAGCCTGCGTGGCAGACAGGTGCCGCGGTCCGCGCCAGGCTTGACCATTCGTGGACGGCTGATCTCGGCGTCGGTTGGCGCAACGCGTCCGTGACGACCACTGGCTTCGATGCGGCGCTCGGAGACCGTGCGCAGCGGACCATGGGCTCCGACTGGAGCGATGGCCGTGGCGAAGGCGTCGTGTGGATGCGGCTGAGCGCCTCGTTCTGAGCGCGTGCCCGATCGGGTGCCGCGGGTAGACTCGCCGCATGCTCGCCGGAATCGCCTGCGCAGTCTTGATCGCACTCGGACTCGCCGCGCCGCCTGCGCCTGAAGAAGTCACGGTCGGCACCTTCAACATCCGCTATGCGAACGAAGGCGACGGCGCGAACGCGTGGCGCCATCGGCGCGCCATGGTCGCTGGGATCCTCCGCGAGGGCGACTTCTGGGGGCTGCAGGAGGTGCTGCCGTCACAGCTCGCGGAGGCGCTCTCGGACTGCCCGCGATTCACGGCGATCGCACGCACGCGCGAGGTCGACCCCGAGAAAGGCGAGGCGTGCCCGATTCTCTACGACGCAGCGCGCTGGGAAGCCGACGCGAAGGAGCAGGGGACCTTCTGGCTTTCGACGACGCCAGAGAAGGCGGGCTCGAAGTCGTGGGATTCGTCGATTCCGCGCATCGCGACCTTCGCGCGATTCGTCGAGCGCGCCCCCGCCGCGGGCGCAGCGCCGCGCGCGCTCTACATCTTCAATGTGCATCTCGACCATCGGGGCGCCGCGTCGAGGCTCGAGGCCGCGCGTCTGGTCGCCGCACGGATCGCCGCCCGCGCGCATCGGGACCCCGTGATTCTCGTCGGCGACTTCAACTGCGGGCCAGAGAGCGCGCCGATCAAGGCCGTCCTCGCGCACGAGGGAGCCGCGTTGCGCGACGCGTGGCGCGACGCGAACCCCGACGCGCCCGAGCAGGGCACATTCAACGGCTGGAACGAGCGCTTCGGCGACACGCGCATCGACTTTGTCTTCGCAAGCCGCGCGCTCGCCGTGCGCTCGGCCGCGATCGACCTCCGCAAGCCCGATGGGCGCTGGCCGAGCGACCATGTGCCGGTCCTGGCGCGCGTCGCGTGGGGAACAGAGCCTAGATCGAGCCGCCGAAGCGACCGAGCAGGATCGCCAGATCCTGCGCGCTGACCGCGCCGTCTCGGTTGAGGTCGCCGAGGAGCGGGCCGCGTTCACCCCAGTTCGAGAGAAGGATCGCGAGATCCTGCGCTGTGACCGCGCCGTCGAGGTCGAGGTCGCCGAATCGGAAGGAGAGGCAGTCTGCGACGCCGTCCTCGTTGAGGTCCGCCTGGATCGGGCCGCACGCGCAGTCCGCGGGCGAGCGAGGCGCGCCATCGCACGGCTCCTCGAAGGCGGCCGCGGACCAGATGCCCGACTCGAGGCGCGTCGAGATGCCAACGGCCGTGGTCCCCGAGACCTGGCCGAAGACATCGTCGCCCCACGCGCGCACGGAGCCGAGGTCGTCGAGGATGAGCGTGTGCCCGTATCCCGCCGCGACCGCGACCGCGCGACGCAGACCGATCGGAACATCGCACTGTCCGAAGGCGTTCCAGCCCCAGCACGCGACGGTGCCATCTGGTCGTATCGCGGCGCTGTGGAAGTTCCCCGCCGCGATCTCCACGGCCTCGAAGGCGTCCGCGGGCGGCCTCGACTGACCTTGCTCGTCGCTGCCCCAGCAGACGACCCGAAGCGATGCGTCGAGGGCGATCGAGTGACGCTCGCCCGCGGAGACGCGCACCGCTGGGCCGAGCGCCTTCGGAAGATCGCACTGTCCGAAGCCGTTCCAGCCCCACGCCGTCACGAGCCCGTCCGTGCCGCGCGCGAGCGTGTGGAACGCGCCGCAGTCGATCTCGACGAGGTCGGTGAGTCCCGTCGGCATGTTGAGCTGCCCGACGGAGTTGTCGCCCCAACAGACGACGCTCGAGTCGGCGGCGATCGCCACCGAGTGGACTGCGCCAGCGCTGACGGCGCGCGGGTGCGAGAGCCCGAACGGCGGCGTCGACTGCCCGTACTGGTTCGCGCCGATGCAGCGCACCTTGCCTTCGATGTCGACGAGGACATGATGCGCGCCGCCGACCGCGACCCGTGCAGTCGCCGCCATGTCCTCGCTGGTGGTGCACTGGCCGAGGTCGTTGCGGCCGAAGGCGACGAACGATCCGTCCTCGAGCAGGGCCACCGAGTGCTGCAGGCCCGCATGGACGGTCGCGGCGGCGCCCGGAAGGAACGGCGGGTTCGACTGGCCGACGCCGTTGTCTCCGAAGCACGCGATGGAGCCATCCGACTTGCGCACAAGCGTGTGCAGCCCGCCCGCGGCGACATCGGTGACGCCGCCGAGGCCGAGCGGCGGCGACGACTGCCCCCAGTCGTTGTCGCCCCAGCAGACGACGCGGCCCGTCGAGTCGAGTGCGATGGAGTGATGGAGGCCCGCCGCGATGTCGATGACGCCTGCAAGGTTCGGGGGCGGGGACGACTGGCCGTCGAAGTCGCTGCCCCAGCAGACGACGGTGCCGTCAGAGCGGCGGGCGATCGAGTGGTAGCCGCCTGCCGCGACCTGCGCCACGCCGGCGAGGCCGGCGGGCGGCGACGCCTGGCCGTTGCTGCTCCAGCCCCAGCAGACGACCGAGCCGTTCGTGCGGGCGACCGCGTTGTGACGGAAGCCAGCCGACAGGTCCGCGACCGCCCCAACGGAAGCCGGGATGTTCAGCTGTCCATAGGCCGACTCGCCCCATGCGCGAAGCCCGCCGTCGGCGCGGAGCGCGAGGGTGTGTCGTCCGCCCGCCGCGATGCGCGTGCACGGGCCGAGCCCGAACGGCACGATGCACTGGCCGTGGGAGTTGTCGCCCCAGCACGCGACCGTTCCGTCGGGGAGGATCGCAGTGAGGTGGTCGTGTCCCGCGGAGAGCTGCGCGACCGTGCCGAGACGCTCCGCGTTCGAGTGGGCGACGAGGCCCCAGCTTCTGAGCGCACCAAGGTCGCTCGGCGCATCCCGACCGCCGCCATCGTCGTGCGCGGCGGCAGGAGCCACAAGAGCGGCTGCCACGAGAGCGGCTGCCACGAGAGCGGCGGGAAACGGCGATCGCGGCATCGCAGCATCGTGCAGAAACGGCGCCGCGGAGTCAATGGACCGAGCGCCGTCGGCACACGGCGGGCGCCTCAAAAACACAACCGGAAGGCGCTGGGCCTTCCGGTTGGTCGTTGAAGCGGG
>JBIKTI010000118.1:0-7024 GCA_044348205.1 Phycisphaerales bacterium
CTTCGCCGTCGCGAGCTTCGCGCGGAGATCCGCCTTCTGCGCGCGGAAGAGCGAGAGCAAGCCATCCTCAAACTTCGACACTGCGGGAACCGGGATGTCGTCGAGGAAGCCACGCGACGCAGCAAAGATCGAGATGCACTGGTCGATGACGTCGAACGGCTTGTACTGACCCTGCTTGAGCAGCTCGACCATGCGCGCGCCGCGGTCGAGCTGGCGCTTCGACGCAACGTCGAGGTCGGTGCCGAGCTGCGCGAACGCCTCGAGCTCACGGTACGCCGCGAGGTCAAGGCGGAGCGAGCCCGCGACTTCCTTCATCGCCTTGATCTGGGCGTTGCCGCCGACGCGCGACACCGAGATACCAACGTTGATCGCAGGACGCAGACCAGCCGCGAAGAGCTCGGGCTGGAGGTAGATCTGGCCGTCGGTGATCGAGATCACGTTCGTCGGGATGTACGCCGACACGTCGCCTTCCTGCGTCTCGATGATCGGGAGCGCGGTGAGCGAACCGCCGCCGTTCTCGGCGGAGAGCTTGGTCGCGCGCTCGAGGAGACGGGAGTGCAGGTAGAACACGTCGCCGGGGTACGCCTCGCGTCCGGGCGGACGGCGGAGGAGAAGCGACAGCTCGCGGTACGCGACGGCCTGCTTCGAGAGGTCGTCGTACACGCAGAGGACATGCTTCGGGGTCTTACCGTTCTTGCCCTGCCACATGAAGTACTCGCCCATCGCGCAGCCCGCGTACGGAGCGATGTACTGGAGCGGCGCAGCGGCTGATGCACCCGCGTTCACGACGATGGTGTAGTCCATCGCGCCGTTCTTGCGGAGGGTCTCGACGACGCCCGCGACGGTCGAATCCTTCTGGCCGACGGCGACATAGATGCAGACGACCGCATCTTCGGTGCCCCAGTACTGCTTCTGGTTGATGATCGCGTCGAGGCAGACCGCGGTCTTGCCGGTCTTGCGGTCGCCGATGACGAGTTCGCGCTGGCCGCGGCCGACGGGAACCATCGAGTCAACGGCCTTGATGCCGAACTGGAGCGGCTCCTTCACCGGCTGACGGGCGGCGATGCCGGGGGCGACGATATCGACCTTCTGGCGGCCTGACGCGTTGATCGCGGGACCACCGTCGATGGCGTTCCCGAGCGGGTCGACGACGCGGCCGAGGAGTTCGGGGCCGACGGGCACCTCGAGGAGGTTGCCGGTCGCGCGGGCGGTGTCGCCCTCGCGGATCGCGGTCGCGTCGCCGTAGAGCACGCAGCCGACGGTGTCGAGCTCGAGGTTCATCACCTGACCCATGACGCGGCCACCCGCGCCCTGGAACTCGATGAGCTCGCCCGCCATCGCCTTCGAAAGGCCGTAGACACGGGCGATGCCGTCGCCGACCTCGACCACCTGGCCGACTTCGGAGATCTCGAGCTTGCCCGAGTACTGCTCGATTTCCTGGCGGATGACTGTCGTGATCTCGTCGCTCTTGATCTTCACGGTTGGTTCCTCTGGGGTGCGGGGCGCTGGCCCGGCGTGGAAGTGGCGTGTTGCTGGCTTGGTTTGGTGCTGGTTTCTGCGCGGCTCATGCGAGGAAATCGCCGAGACGCGAGCGCATGGCGCTCGAGCCGCGTGCCGCGACGGCCTCGCGCATGTTGCGCAGCCTGGTGGCGATGGAGCCGTCGATCAGCTGGTCGCCGATGCGGAGCTTGACGCCGCCGATCATCTCTGGGTCTGCGTACTGGTGGATCACGGCGTCCTTGCCGAAGGCTTCCTTCACGCCGCCCTTGACGGTGGCGATCACATCGGGCGTCGCCTCGCCGCCGACGGTGAACATGTCGACCTCGACGCGGCCGAGACGGGCCTGGAGGAGGCCGTCGAACGCGTCGGCGATGTCGGCGATGCGCCCCGCGCGGCCGTGGGCCGCGACGACCATCACGAAGCGGTAGACGAGATCGGACACCTTGCCGCGCACGATGCGGTCAAGCGACGCGCGCCGCGCGGATGCGCCGACGATCGGAGTCCTCAGGAACTCCGCGAAGCGCTTGTCCGCGCGGATGATCTCTGCGAGTGCGTCGAGCTCGGACGAGCACGACTCCGCGAGGGCGACGCCGCCCTGGCGGTCGCAGACCTCGAGCAGGCTCTGCGCGTAGACGCTCGCGATCTCGTCGATGTGCTGGATGCTGGCCATGGAGGTTCCTTGCGCTGTCGAGGTCGGCTCGGGCCGCGATGTCAGTTCCGCACGCGTGCGAGTTCCGCGAGGCTCTCAGCGACGAGGCGCGACTGGTCGGACGCGCCGACCTCGCGGCGGAGGATCTTGCCCGCCATCGTGGCGGCGAGGGCGACCGCGTGCTCGTTGAGCTCGCGGACGGCGCTCTCGCGCGCGGACTGGATGTCGGCGAGCGCGCGCGCCTTCATGTCAGAGAGCTCCGCGTCGTTCTTCGCGCGCAGTTCCTCGGAGACCTTCCGCGCGGTGGCCTGCGCCTCCGCGATGGTGCGGGTCGCCTCTTCCTGCGCCTCACGCAGCTTCAGCTCGAACTTCCTCTGCGCGCTCTCCGCCTCGTGGCGTGCCTTCTCGGCCGCGTCGATCTCGTGGCGGATCTTGGCGGTGCGCTCGTCGAGGCCCCCGACGACCTTCGGCCACACGAGCACGCGGCAGAGCGTGAAGAAGATGGCGAACACGACGATCGCAACGATGATGTCGACGAGCGTGACATCGAGCGGGCCTGCTGCAAGGGTCAACATGGTGTGTTCCTGTCGTCTGGCCCACGGCCCGCATGCGAGTCGGGGGCGAAGTGCCTGCGCCGGGTTTCCCCGGCGCAGACAGGGGTTCTCTCTCAGCGAACCTTCGCGCGACGATTCCGTCGCACGAAGGTCTCTCTCAGGATCCGCACATCACAGCGCGCCGAGCAGGCCGACGACGACCGCGAAGAGCGCGACGCCTTCGATGAGGGCGGCGGTGAGGATCATCTGGGTCTGGATCGCGGACGCCATCTCGGGCTGGCGGGCGGTCGCCTCGACGGCGGATCCACCGATGCGGCCGATGCCGAGGCCCGCGCCGAGCACCGCGATGCTGGCGCCGATCGCGGCGAGACCCGCGGTGAGCGGCTTGCCGGTCGAGGCTGCGGCCTCAGCGCCCTGCGCGAGGGCGGGGCTGGCGATGAAGGCGGCGATGGCGACGGGGATGAACTTGGCGAACTTGCTCATTTTCGAACTGTGCTCCAAATGGTGAGACTTCTGATTCGGACGCCGTGGGATGCGCCGGTGGATGGATGGGAACCATTCAGCCGGGCCTCCCACGGGCCCGGAACGTGCCGCTGTCAGTGCGCATGCGCCGCGGCGTGGCCGTGGCCGTGCGACTCTCCATGACCTTCCGGGTGATCGTGCGCGTGATCGTGATCGTGATCGCCGTGGTGGCTCATCATTCCGATGAACACGGCCGTCAGGAACATGAACACGAACGCCTGAAGGAAGGCGACGAAGAGCTCGAGGAAGTAGATCGCGACGGCAAAGGCCACGGAGACGATGCCGACGGGGCCTGCGACCACCCAGCCGCCCGCCGCAAGCGCCATGCCCGTGAACATGAAGATCGTGGCCATCAGCGTGTGGCCCGCGAGCATGTTCGCGAAGAGACGAATCGCAAGCGCGCCGGGCTTGATGAAGAGGCCGAGGATCTCGACGACAAAGATGATCGGGACCACGAGGAGCAGGCCCTTGGGACCCGTGAGGAGCTCCTTGCCGCCGCACATGTGCTCGAGGAAGCCCTTCACGCCGAGGTCGCGCGCCGACTGGAAGAGGATCGCGAGGAACGAGACCACAGCGAGGCCAGCCGTGACGGAGAGCGACGCGGTCGCGGTGCCGCCGAAGAAGACCTTCTTGGCCTCGCCCGTGTCGGGGTCGGTGGCGCCCGTCGTCAGCTTCATCACCAGCTTCTGCATGTCGTAGAAGGGGATGAGCCCGAGGAGGTTCATCGTCAGAACGAAGAAGAAGACGGAGAGCAGGAACGGCAGGAAGTAGTCCGAGGTCTTCTTGCCGAGGAGCGGCTCGAGGACGCCCTGGCGGAGTCCCTGGACGATGACCTCGACGATCTGCGCGAGGCGGCCCTTCGTGAGGTAGCGGTCGGTGCCCTGCGCGGACGGCCCCGTCGCGATGCTGCGCGACGCGAGGAGCAGAAGGAAGAACGACAGCGTTCCACCGACGACAAGGCTCACGATGCTGAGATTGAGGCCCTCGATCCCAAGCAGAGGTCCGAACGCAGACCGCTTGTCGAGGACATGGTCGAG
Source organism: Phycisphaerales bacterium (assembly GCA_044348205.1). Taxonomy (GTDB): domain Bacteria; phylum Planctomycetota; class Phycisphaerae; order Phycisphaerales; family SM1A02; genus QWPT01. The sequence goes on from JBIKTI010000118.1 coordinate 4,263, forward strand.
CGGGCTGGCGCCCGCGAGCACGGACGGCGCCGCGCCGAGCGCTGATTCGAGCGCTGATTCGAGGACGGGTGCAAGTTGGGCTGTGATGCTCATGCGTCGCTCATCGCTTGCGTTGGGGGTCGCGCTGCCTGAAGGCTCCTCGCCGTGCGTTGCTCGGAAGCAACTGACGAGGGCTCGTGAAATCCGTCACAAAGTCCATGCTGTCGAGGGGGGCAACGCAGCCAGCCGGCAAGGCAAGCGGAAGCCATCCCTCATCCACACGGTGCCTGAACGGATCACGCGCTCGGCGTGCCTCGCGAACCTGCACCTCCCTGCGCCTTCAACAAGACCGACACATCGACGATCATGATGAGGCCGTGACCCGCAGCCGCTCCGATCAGGAGAGGTGCGGGCGCTTGAGGGAGGGCAAAGTATAACGAGAGCGCGAAAGCGGGTGTACAGATGAATCGCAGCGTGCTCGACGCCAGATAGGCCGCCAACGGGGCGGTTGGCCCTGAGCCGATCGAAACAAACCGCTCGCCCGCGAGAGTTCCGACGAGGTGCGATGCCGTCGCAGCCAAGAGTCCGAGAACTCCGCCACGGATGACCGCCTGATCAAGCCCCGCGCCGAAGCCCAGCATCAGCCAGAGCACGAACAGCGCGGCCGCACTACAGACAACCGACACAAGCAGACGCTTGGTCGGATAGACGGCGGTTGACGGACCCTCGCTCATGTGTCTCGCTCCTTGGATGCCGTTGCCTGTCGAGGGGCGCCCTTCCTCAGCATCGGGTCGGCGCGCTGCAAGCGCATCGCCAGACGGACGAGGGTCCACATAGCGACCACCACGCCCGCGATGGAGCCGACGACGACCCAGCGGTTCTTCGTGTCGAGCAGATAGTCGGCGCCGAGACCGAGCAGGACCCCTGCCGCGACCTCGCTCATCATCTGCGTGCCGAGCCCGAGCAGCGACGCGTCGGCCCCGCGAAGCCCGCGCGGCTTGTGCGCGACCTGCCGGGTCGGCTGTCGTGGCGTTGATGCCTCTGGTTCGCTTTCGCCCTGCACCCCGACACCGTACCATCCCTGCCCTATGGCGACCCGCGACGAAGATGTCATCGATGTGACCCCCACCCGCCTCACCCGCGGCGAGGCGCTCTTCCTCCCGTCGATCTTCAAGGGCCTCGGCACGACGCTGCGTCACGCCTTCGAGAACATCGGCCGCGGTGGGTCGAACAAGAAGAACATCTGGGTGCTCCAGTACCCCGAGCAGAAGCGCGACGACCGCCCCGTCGAGGAGGGAGGCCAGTACCGCCCCTACTTCCGCGGCGTCCATCGCCTCAACAAGGACGAGGACGGTCGCGTCCGCTGCGTCGCGTGCTTCATGTGCGCGACCGCCTGCCCCGCGAACTGCATCCACATCGTCGCGGAGGAGTCGCCGTGGAGCGACCGTGAGAAGTACCCGAAGCAGTTCGACATCGACGAGCTGCGATGCATCTACTGCGGCATGTGCGAGGAAGCCTGCCCCTGCGACGCGATCGAGCTGACGCCTCACTACGAAGTGACGGGACTCTCGCGCCAGGAGCTGATCTTCGACAAGGCGAAGCTCCTGCAGGTCTACGACGAGACGGTCGGCGAGAAGCCGATGTAAGAGCGAGCGTGGTTGGAGTGCTCGCCGCTGCGGCAGCTCGCTTTGGTGCTTGGGAGCTGCTTGAAGCGCCCACGACGACGGAGCGCAGCGAAGTCGGAGCGACCGGCGCAGGAGTCGACAGTCGTATCGTGTGGCACTATCCCCTGCGAAGCAGGGGTAGTGGCGGCTTCGCACGCAGGCTGTGCGCAAAGCCTGCAGTCTGAACGCCTCGCCCGCGTTCGATGCCGCCATCACCAGAAGTGATGCCACACGACACAGGTGGCGACGCCACACGCAACCTGCTCGCGCTTCGCTGCGCTCCGCGCTCGGCGTGGCTTGAGCGCTCGCCCCTGCGGCGGCTCGCTTTGGTGCTGGGCCGATTCGCTCCGCGCCGCGCTACTTCTTCTTGTCCCGCTTGCGGAAGGCATCGAAGATGTCGCCGACGGCGTCGATCACCGCGCCTGGGTTGTCGCGCAGCACCTGACCGACATCGGGGAGCGCAAGCTCCTGCTTCAGCTTCGCGGGCTTGCCGCTCGCGTCGAAGAGCGGGCCGCTCAGCTTGAGGCCGACCGTGAGCGACTTGAGCAGTTCGGGGCTGGCGGCGCCGATCGCCTCGAAGACGCCGCGCGCGTCGCTTGACCAGTTGGCCGCGTCGGACAGCGGGATCGCTGTCTTGATCTCGTTCGCGCGCATCGGGACGGACGCAAGGTCGACATCGCCCGAGAAGACGAGCGAGTTGCGCCACGCGCCCTGCTGCGTCTTCCCCACGCGCAGCGTGAAGTCGCGGTAGGTGAGCCTGCCCTTCGAGACCGTCACGCGCAGCGGGTCGATCTGCGCCTCGAACCCCTCCGTGCGCCCTGCCTGCAGCGCTGAGAGAAGGAACGAGAGCGGCCCCGAGTTCGTCAGCGCGATCTCGCCTGTCTCGAGCGTGAAGGCTGCGTCGAACCTGCGCCTGTCGCCATCCATCGGCCACGCGAGGCTCGTGAGCGTGAAGCGCGCGCGCTCCTTCGAGGTGACATCGGAGAAGACGGGGTTGATCGGCGTCAGCAGCTGCTCGCGAATCTCGGGCGAAAGCGTGAAGTTCGCGCGGATCGGCTTCTCTGCGCCTGAGCGCAGGAAACCGTCGGAGATCGAGAGCGCAGGTGCCTCGAACGAGGC
>JBIKTI010000119.1:0-7010 GCA_044348205.1 Phycisphaerales bacterium
GGCTCGCTCACGATGATCTTCACGAGGCCCTCGGTCGCGCCGACGGCGATCGCCTTGCCGTGGCCCTTGAACGCGTACTTGCCGACCTTGTACTTGAGGCCCTTCTCCTTCGCCTGCTTCTCGGTCATGCCGACCGACGCGATCTGCGGGTTGCAGTAGGTGCAGCCGGGGATCGACGAGTAGTCGACGCCGAGGGTGTGGTGGCCCATGAAGCGCTCGACGCACGCGGCGGCCTCTTCGCTTGCGATGTGCGCAAGCCACGGGGCGCCGATACAGTCGCCGACCGCGTAGACGCCGGGAACCGAGGTCTGGTAGGTCGGCTCCTTCTTGTCCTTGTAGTCGGTCCAGATGTGGTTCTTCTCGATCTTGAGGCCGAGCTTCTCGTCGAAGAGCCCTTCGTAGCGCGCCTTCACGCCGATCGCGACGAGCACGCACTCGGCCTCGATCGTCTCGGTCTTCGTCTTGTCGGCGGCCTGCGCGAGCATCACCTTGGCGCCCGAAGCCGTCTTGTCGATCGCGGTCGTCATCGTGCCGACCTTGAACTCCATGCCCTGCTTCGTGAACGCGCGCATCGCCGCGGCCGAGATGTCCTCGTCCTCGTTCGGCAGGATCCGGTCGAGCATCTCGACGACCGTGACCTTCGTGCCGAACGCGTTGAAGAAGTACGCGAATTCCATGCCGATCGCGCCCGAGCCGATGATGACCATCGACTTCGGCTGCTTCGGGATCGTCAGCGCGTCGAAGCTCGAGAGGATCGTCTTGCCGTCGGACTTCGCGAACGGAAGTTCGTTCGGCGCCGCGCCCGTCGCGATCATCACGCGGTCGGCTGTGATCTCGGCGACCTTCTCGGCGCCGCCCGAGCCGTGGTAGTAGTCGGCGTCGGCCTTCGTCACCTGCACGCGGCAGGGGCCTGCGCTCGTCTTCCCGCTGAGCACCTTCGCGTGGCCCTCGACATGGTCGATCTTGTTCTTCTTGAAGAGGAACGCGATGCCGTTGTTGAGCGTGCCCGTGATCGAGCGCGAGCGGCCGATGACCTTCGCCCAGTCGACCTTCACGCCGCCCTCGGCGATGTCGAAGCCCCAGTCCTTGCCGTGGCGGATCGCCTCCATGTAGAGCTCGGCGTTGTGGAGGAGCGCCTTGGTCGGGATGCAGCCCCAGTTGAGGCAGACGCCGCCGAGCTTGTTGCGCTCGATGCAGCAGACCTTGAGGCCCATCTGGGCCGCGCGGATCGCGCCGACATAGCCGCCGGGGCCGCCGCCGATGACGATGAGGTCGTAGTGCTTCGTGTCTGCCATGGTGGGGTCTCGCTTGGGTCGCTGGGTCGGGTTCGGGCCTGGTCCCGCGCCTCGGCCGGTCCGCGCGTTCGCACGCGGCGGGGAGGCTGCGGGGGTCGAGAGAATAGCCGCGATCGGAGGCTCGCCGTGCCGCTCTGGCTCAATGCGGCGCGCCCGCGCGCCGATGAGCAGAGGTCCGCCTTCCGTGCGCGGGGCGCAGAGCCCGCCCGCGCAGGACCTCCGTGGAGAAGACGATGCCCGATGGCCCGACAGACCCTTCGCAGCGGCCTGAATTGGTCGGCCCCGCGCGCGAGACGGCTTCGCATGCGACGGCCGCGTTCGGCGCGGATCTCGGCGCTGTGCTCGCCAACGGCACCGTCGACCGCTTGGTCGACAAGCTCTCCACCGCGCTTCGGGACCAGCACGACATCGTCCGAGAACTCTCGGAAGCGCGGGCTGATCTCGTCCGACGCCACGAGGAGGCCGAGGCCGCCCGCCGTCGCGCCGAGCGCGCCATGGAGTGCCTCACGAGCTTTCTCCACGCGCTTGGTCACGACCTCCGCGCGCCGTTCGTCGGAATCGACGCCTCTCTCCAGCTCCTCGATCTCGAGGCGGCTGGCCTTCGACAGGACGAGCTGCGGGCCCGCGTCGCAGAGACCGCCGCCGGCGTGCGGCGGACCTGCGCCTTCGGCCTCTCGATGATCGCGGATCTCTTCGAGCTGATGCGCACCGAGGCGGGCACCTGGCGGGTGCAGCCGAGGCGGATCGACCTCCTTGACCTCGTGCGCGAGGTGCGCGCGCTCGTCCTTCCGCAGGCGCGCGCCAAGGGCCTCGACATCGCGCTGCACCTCGTGCGATGCTGCGAGCCCGAGATCCGCTCGTTTCGCACGGATCCCGACAGACTCAGGCAGGCGCTCGCGAATGTGCTTGCGAACGCCGTCAAGTTCAGCGATGCGGGAACGATCGACATCGAGATCGCGCGTCGTGCCTCGGGCGAGTGCGTGGTCCGCGTGCTCGACAGAGGGCCTGGCCTCGCGCCAGACGCCCTCGAGCGGATCTTCGAGCCGTTCCACCAGAGCGAACGCACCTCTGCGCACGCGGGCGAAGGTCTCGGCCTTGGCCTGGCGATCGCGGATCGCTGCGCGCGGCTTCTCGGTGGCTCGTGGACGGCCGCGAACCGCGAGGGCGGTGGCGCCATCTTCACGCTCACGCTTCCAGAGGACGCCACGAGCGAGGCGGACGCTTCGACAGCGCTCGCGTCGGGCGCACCCGTGCATGCAGCGGCGCCCTCGCGCGCGGCGGGTCGGACGCTGCGCATCCTCGTCGTCGACGACGAGGCCGCCGCGGCTCGTCTCGCAGCGCACCATCTGCGCGTTCTCGGGCATGCCATCACGACCGCGTCGTCGCTCGGAGAGGCCCGCGGGGCCCTCGCGTTGCCCACGCCCTTCGACCTGATCCTCGCGGACTTCGAGCTTCCCGACGGCGATGGTTCCGACATGCTGGCGCTCGCGCGGGGCCTCGGGAACATTCCCGTCATCCTCTCGAGCGCACGCGTCTGCGACGAGATGCTCGACCACGGCGCGGCGGCGATCGTTCCAAAGCCCCTCGAACGCGCCGAGCTTGCGGCGACGCTCGCGCGCGTCCTCGCGGGATTGGACCGCCGCGGCGCGGAAGCACCGTCGGAACCACGGTGAACTGCTAGGATCGTGCTTCGGTCGCACGGGCAAACCGCTCGGCGCCGACCCCGTGGCCACGCGCCAGCGGGCCGCCGCTGCAGGAGTAGAGAGCCCGTGCGCATCGCCATCGTCAGCGACATCCACGCCAACCTCGCTGCATTCGAGGCAGTCCTCGCGCACGCGAGGTCGATCGGCTTCGACTCGATGGTCTGCCTCGGCGATGTGGTCGGCTATGGCCCCGACCCCGTCGAGTGCGTCGACCTCGTGCGCGAGCACTGCGAGTGGACGCTGCTCGGGAACCACGACTTCGCGGCTGTGTACGAGCCGACGAACTTCAACACAGTCGCGGCGAAGGCCGTCTTCTGGACGCGCGCGCAGACGCTCGAGGGCGAGTGGCTGCGCAGGCGCATCGCCGAACTGCAGCAGTCCCGCGACGAGGACCGCATTTCCGACCCCGAGTTCCTCGACAGGAAGTGCGGCGCGGAGGTCGAGCAGCGCGAGCGCGTCGACTTCATGTTCCGCATCTCGCCGCGGCGCATCCTGCTCGACCGCTATGTCTGCGTGCACGCGTCCCCGTCGCGTCCCGTGAACGAGTACCTCTTCCCGAACGATGTCGAGGCGAACCCGAAGCGGCTCGAGCGGAACTTCGGGCTTCTCACGCTTCCTGGCCCCGAAGGCGACCGTCGCGTGAGCGCGATCGTCGGGCACACGCACTGCCCCGGCTTCATCCTCGAGGCGCCGCCCGACCCTGTCGAGATCGCGCGCGTCGAGGCGGAGCACGCGCGCATCCACGGCGAGGGCGCGGCGGCGTCGCTCCTCGAGATGGCGCGCGCGCGCATTCCGCGCCGCTACGAGTTCGAGGCGTTCCCTGTGGGGGCGGACACCTGGACGCCCACGGACGACGAGATGCCCGAGGGCTGCCGCTTCATCCTGAACCCTGGCTCCGTCGGGCAGCCGCGCGACGGCGACCCGCGCGCGAGCTATGCGATGCTCGAGGTCGGTGAGAACGGCGCGCGCGATCGCTTTGTCTTCCACCGCGTGGCCTACGACATCGGCCGCACGCAGTCGCGCCTGCGCGCCTACATGGCCGCGGGTGCGCCGCTCGACGACTGGCTCGCAGAGCGTCTCGAGCGCGGGCAGTAGCCGCGCAGCGCCGCGGAAACGCCGTTTGCACGCTGCGAAGGGCGCGAAAGGCGAGTCGGAGCGGATCGCGCTACCCTTCGCGCCTCGCGAGGGGTGACGCAGTTCGGCCGCGCGAGCCTCCGCCCAGCAGATGGTTCTCCATCGGTCTCTCAAATCATGTCTCCCAACTTCACGAAGTTTCTCGTCACGGCCGTGCTGGCCGCGCTGATCGTCGGTTTCGGCATCGTGGTCGCGATTGGTCCGGGGCCTGCCGAGCAGCAGGCCGCCTCGCAGGCAATCACAGAGGCGGCGCGCCCGAAGCTTCCGTCGTCGGACGAGACGACCGCCGCAGGGTCAGCCAAGGCAGACGCAGCCAACAGAGACGCAGCCTCGGCAGACGCAGCCGCGCCCGCCGCGCAAGCCGAGACTCCTGCGGTCGCAGCGGCCGCCCCGCAGGCGCTCACGGGCCTCACAGCGCGCGTCCCCGAGGGGATGACCGCCGCGACGGGCCTTTCCTCGGTCGGTTCACTCGACCCCGCCGTCGCGCCCGTGCGCATCCAGTTCGCTGCGACGGGCGCGGGCATTTCCGAGATCGTCTTCGCGGACTTCTGGAACACCGCGGACGACCGTCGCGCGGCGCGGGACGCCCGCAAGTCGGGCGACGCAGCGCAGATGCCGGCCGACGGCGCGCGCTTCGTCCTCGCCAGTTCGACCAAGATCGGCGAGTTCACCGTGCCCGTCCTCGCCGCGCGCGAGCTCTCGATCAACGGCACAGCGGTCAACATCTTCGGCGCCGTGTGGGCCGAGGACTCCCCCGGCCGCTTCGCCACCGAGATCGTCGACGCGAACGGCCGCGCGATCGCGCGCGTCGAGCGCAGCTTCGTGCGCGGCGCGGGCAGCCCCTACGAGATCCAGCTTGCGCAGCGCGTCGTCAACCTCACCGACGAGCCGATGCGCGTGCGGCTCCTCCAGTACGGTCCAGGCGACATGCCGCGCGACGCGGGTCTCCCGATCGACATGCGGCGCTTCCACTTCGGCTACCTCTTCCCCGAGAAGCGCGATCCGACGCAGTCGTTCGTGACCGCGGCGGGGCAGATGCTCGACCGAAGCAGCGTCTCCTCGCAGATCGCCAAGCAGTCGTATCTCCTCTGGCCGAACGCATCGTCGATCGGCGACGACCTCTCGCTCTCGTGGTTCGGCACCACCGACCGCTACTTCACCTTCGCCGTGCACGCGCCGTTCTCGCCGCCGGGCTCGCCCTCGCGTCGGCTCGAGGCGGTCGCCGAGGTGCAGGCGCTCTCGAACGGCGTCCCCGCCCCGGGCGAGCAGCTGCTGACCACGCTCTGGACGCCTGTCACAGAGGTCGTCGCGCGCGGCACGGCGAACTTCGACCTCGGCGTCTACGCGGGGCCGCTCGATCCGCGCGTCCTCGACCGCACCGAGCCCTACGCGGGCCTCAACATGGGCGGCCTCATCCTCTACACGATGGGCGGCTGCTGCGCGTGGTGCACCTTCTCGTGGCTCGCGAACTTCCTGCTCTGGTTCCTCTCGTTCATCCACGACTACCTCGTCTTCGACTGGGGCCTCGCCATCATCGGCCTCGTCGTCGTGGTGCGCCTCATCCTGCACCCCGTGCAGAAGAAGTCGCAGATCGCCATGCAGCGCTTCTCGCGCGCGATGACCGCGATGAAGCCCGAGCTCGACGCGCTGCAGAAGAAGTTCAAGGACGATCCGCGCCGCATGCAGCAGGAGCAGCTGCGGCTCTTCCGCGAGAAGGGCGTGAGCCCAGCGGGTTGCCTCGGCGGCATGCTCCCGATCATCGCGCAGATGCCGATCTGGATGGCGCTCTACGCGGTGCTCTTCTTCGCGTTCGACCTCAGGCAGCAGCCTGCGTTCTTCGGCGTGTTCCAGAACCTCGGCGGGTGGTCGTTCCTCGCGGACCTCTCCGCGCAGGACAACTTCTTCCGCTTCCCGCAGTCGATCAACCTCTTCCTCTTCAATCTCTCCGCGATCAACCTGCTGCCGATCCTGATGGGCATCGTCTTCTACTTCCAGCAGAAGTACATGTCGCCGCCGATCACGCCCAACATGAGCGAGGAGCAGATCCAGCAGCAGAAGATCATGAAGTGGATGATGGTCATCCTCTTCCCGATCATGACCTACATCGCGCCGAGCGGACTCACGCTCTACATCCTCACCTCGACCTGCATCGGCATCATCGAGAGCCGCATCATCAAGAAGCAGGTCGACGGCATGGATCTCTCCGCGAAGCCGACGCCTGGCAAGAAGGGCCTGCTTGCGCGGGTCTACGAGCAGGCGCTCGAGCGCGCCGCCGAGCAGCAGAAGCGTGCCGCCGGCCAGCGTCCGCGCGGCAAGGGCCGCTGACCCACGATGCGCGGCGAGCGCGACACGATCGTCGCCGTCGCCTCGCCTCCCGGGCGCGGACTGCGCGCGCTTATCCGCGCGTCCGGTCCGGCCGTGCGCGAGATCGCGCGACGTGCGATCGGCCGCGTGCCCGAGCGGCGCGGCGCATGGCGTGTAAGGGTGCGTGTCCGCGACGAGGCCGCAGCGGCGTACGTCGAGCTGCCCGCAATCGCGTTCTGGCTCGAGGAGGGCCGCAGCTTCACCGGCGAGGATTCGCTCGAACTCTCATGCACAGGTTGCCCGGCGCTCGTCGAGGTTGTGCTGCATGGTCTGCTCGCGCACGCGCACGAGGCGGGCCACAGAGCGCGTCTTGCGCGCCCCGGCGAGTTTGCGTGGCGTGCGCATCAGGCGGGCCGGCTCTCGATCGATGAGGCAGAGGGAATCGCGGCGCGCATCGCCGCCACCAGCGATGCGGAGCTCGCGGCCGCGGCCGAGGTGATGCGTGGCGCGTTTGGCGCGTGCGCGGGCGAACTCTGCGGACAGCTCGCCGCGCTGCTTGCGCGTGTCGAGGCAG
>JBIKTI010000007.1:0-19832 GCA_044348205.1 Phycisphaerales bacterium
GATCGCGCGCATCGTCAATCTCGAGAAGGTGGAGATCCCTCTGCGCATCCCTGCCTCGTCGCGCGCGCTGGCGCCGGTCGGCGCCAAGGCGACCGTGACCGCGCGCGCCGATCAACGCGTCTACGAAGGAACCGTCGCGCGCATCGCCCCTGAAGACGACCCGGCCTCGCGCACGGCGACCGTCTACATCGAGATCGCGCAGTCGGCCGACCGCGCCGATGTCCTTGCGCCCGGCGCGTTCGTGGAGGCGAAGATCATCACCGGCGGCAGCGCACCGCGCATCGCCGTGCCGCGCCGTGCGATCCGCGACGAGACCATCGCCGTCGTCGAGTCGGGCCGCGTTCGCATGCGCCGCATCAGCGTCGACTTTCCGTTCGCGGGCACTCCGGATGGCGCCGAACTCGCCGATCTCGACTGGGCGGTCCTCTCCGACGAGCTCGCTCCCGGCACGCTCGTCGTGATCGACGGCTCGCGCAGCCTCGTCGAAGGACAGGCCATCGAGCCGATCCGGGCGCACGCCGACGCCGCGAAGGCGCCGCGCACGGCCGACCCCGCCGGTGACGGAAAGGACGCGGGCTGATGGTCCGTTCGCTCGTCGACTTCTGCGTGCGGCGGAGCGTGCCCGTCACGCTCCTGATGTGGACGATCCTCATCGGCGGAACGATCGCGCTTCTCACGATGCGCCGTGAGTTCTTCCCCGAGACAGCGCCGCAGGCCGCTCGCATCGTCCTCGTCTACCCCGGCGCCTCGCCCAAGGAGATCGAGGAGTCGATGGCGCGCAAGATCGAGGACCGCGTCGTCGATGTCGAGGGCGTCGACCGCGTCGAGACGCGCCTTTCCGAGGGCACGGGCGGCATCACCGTGAAGCTGAAGGCGGGCACAGACGCAGACAAGGCGATCGAGGACATCCGCCTCGCGATCGAGCAGATCACGGACCTTCCGCCCGACGCAGAGCGCGTGCGCGTGTTCGACTTCCAGCCGAACTTCCCGACCATCATGGTCACGGTCGCGAGCGACGCCGGCGAGGACTACATCAAGCGCGAGCTGCGCGCGGTACGCGACGACCTCAAGAGCCTCGATGGCATGGGCACGCTCGTCGAGATCGGCCTGCGGCCGCGCGAGATCCATGTCGATGTCGATCCCACCGCGCTCCTGCGCCACGGCATCCGGCTGAGCGAGGTCTCCGACCGCGTGCGCGCCGCGATGGCAGAGGTGCCTGGCGGCACGGTGCGCACCGAGAGCGCCAACCTCTCGATCCGCACGCTCGGAAACGCCGAGAATGTCGCGGCGATCAAGGGCATCGTGCTCCAGAGCGCCGTCGACGGCTCGACCCTCCGGCTCGGCGAGATCGCCGATGTCCACGAGAACTTCGACGACATCCCGCAGATCCGCCGCTTCGGCGGAAAGCCGGCCGGCACGCTCGTCGCGTTCAAGGAGGGCGAGGAAGACGCCGTCGAGATCGCCGAGCTCGTGCGCGGCTATGTCGCGGCGCGCAACGGCGAGCCTCCGCGCGACTTCGTGCGCGACCGCCTCATCGTGAGCGCGTGGGAGCGCGGCTACGAACTCGGCCTCACGCGCCCGCCCGTCAACGGCACGCTCGCGCAGCACAACGACCTTGCGCGCATCATCGAGGGCCGGTTCGAGCTTCTGTCGACCAATGCGATGCAGGGCGCCGCGCTCGTGCTCGTGGTGCTTCTTCTCGGCCTGAACCGCGTCGCGAGCCTCTGGGTGATGGTGGGCATCGTCATCGCCCTCGCGTGCACCCTGATGTTCATGCAGGTGACGGGCGTGACCCTGAACCTCATCACGATGTTCGGGCTCCTGATCGTGCTCGGCATGCTTGCCGACGACGCGATCGTGATGAGCGAGAACATCGTGAAACGCCACAAGGAGCTCGGCGAGCCGCCGCTCGTGGCGGCCGTCAACGGCGTGACGCAGGTGTTCTGGCCCGTCGTCGGCAGCGTCACGACCACGATCGTCGCGTTCGTGCCGCTCATCTTCATCAAGGGAGACATCGGCGAGCTGCTCGGAAACCTGCCGACGGTCGTGCTGATCGCGCTCGGAGCGAGCCTCCTCGAGGCGAGCTTCATGATGCCGAACCACATGGCGCACGCGCTTGTCCGCGAGGAGCGTTCGGCCGCGCGCGGCGGATCGTGGCTCGACAAGAAGCTCAAGCCGCTGGCGGAGGTCCGCGAGCGCGCCATCGAGCGCATGCTGGCGGTCTACGAGCGCGGCGTGCGATGGTGCCTGCGCGAGCGGTACATCGTGCTCGCTGCGACGACCGCTGTGCTGATGCTCTCGGTCGGCATGGTGTTCGGCGGGCGGCTCGCCTTCGTGTTCCTGCCTGCCGACGACACAGAGACCGTGATCGTCGATTTTGCGCTTCCGATCGGCGCCACGATGGAGCAGACGAGCGAGGTCGCGCGGCGGATCGAGACGGCGGCGCGCGCGCAGCCCGAGGTTCAGGCGCTCACCGCGAGCCTCGGAAGCTCGGTCGACTTCGAGACGGGCGCGACGAACGCGGCCGCCACGCATCTCGGGCAGATCTTCCTCGAGCTCTCGCCCGTCGAGACGCGTTCGCGCCGCAGCGCGGAGGTCATCGACTCGATCCGCCTCGCGGCGGGCAACCTCGACGAGTGCGAGACCGTGAAGTTCCAGGAAGTGTCGGGCGGCCCGGCGGGCGCCGACATCAGCTACGAGGTGCGCGGCGCAGACGACGCGCAGGTCGACGCGGTGGTTGCGAGGATCAAGGTTGCGCTCGGCGGTTTCAGCGGCGTCAAGGACATCTCAGACGACGCCGACGACGCCCAGCGCGAGCTGCGCATCGAGCTCACGCCGCAGGCCCTCGCGATGGGCTTCACCACGGCCGATGTCGCGCAGCAGGTGCGCATGGCCGTGTTTGGCTCGGAGGCGCACACCTTCGCCGCCGACCGCGAGGATATCGATGTGCGCGTTCAGTTCGACGCGGCCTCGCGGCGCAGGCTCTCGACGATCGAGGAGCTCTGGCTCGTGAGCCCGATGGGCACGGCGGTGCCGCTTGTCGAGGTTGCCGATGTGCGCGAGGGCCGCGGCTACTCGACCATTCGCCGCGTCGACCGCGCGCGCACCGTGACGGTGAGCGCCGATTGCGACGACGCGACGAACCCCGAGATCGTGGCAAGCGCACTCGCGCCGGAGATCGCGTCCATCGCTGCATCGACGCCTGGCGTCGTCATCGACGCCGCGGGCCGGCAGAAGGACCTCGTCGACGCCTTCGCGAACTTCCCGCTGGCGCTCGCGGCCGCATTCCTCGGCATCTATGTGATCCTCGCATGGCTCTTCGAGAGCTACCTGCAGCCGCTCGCGGTCATGCTTGCGATTCCGTTCGGCATCATCGGCATCGTCTGGGGCCATCTGCTGCTCGGTTTCGACATGACCTTCCTCTCGCTGATCGGCTTCGTCGCGCTCGCGGGGGTCGTGGTCAACAACTCGCTGATCCTCGTCGAGTTCTCGAACGAGCTTCGCGAGAAGGGCGCGACCCTCCACGAGTCGCTCGTGCGCGCTGGGCGGCTGCGCCTCGTGCCGATCATGCTCACCACGGTGACGACGCTCGCGGGGCTCTCTCCGCTCATGCTCGAGCAGAGCTTCCAGGCGCGGTTCCTCATCCCGATGGCGATCTCGCTCGTGTTCGGCCTGATGAGTTCGAGCGTGCTCACCGTGCTCGCACTGCCCGCCGCGATCATGGTGATCGACGACATCAAGGGCGCCCTCCATCGACTCTGGACTGGGCGCCCGCGGCCCGACGCCGCGAACACAGCGGTCGCCGCCGCAGAGGGCTTCCGCAGCTGAATTCGCGCGCGGTACACTCGCCGCATGCGCATCGCGAAGGACTTTCCGAAGGACCAGGTCGTCGTCGGCGTCGACCTCGGCGGCACCAACATGCAGATCGGCGTCGTCGACGCGGAAGGCCGCATCATCGGCCGCTGCAAGCGGAAGACGAAGGCGCATGAGGGCCGCGACACCGTCATCAAGCGCCTCGTCGAGGGCGTGTGGCGCGCGATGGACGACGCGAAGACGCCGCGCGAGAGGCTGTTCGGCGTCGGCGTGGGCGCGCCGAGCGCGGTCGACTTCGACAAGGGCGTCGTCATCAAGGCGGGCAACCTCGGATGGGAGGACCTGCCCCTCAGGGACATCCTCGCGAAGGAGTTCGCGAAGGACGCGGGTCCGCGCGATGCCGCGCTCCGCGTCGCGCTCGACAACGATGTCAATGTCGCCGCGTGGGGCGAGGCGCAGCTCGGCGTCGCACGCGGCCGCGCCAACATGCTCGCGGTGTGGGTCGGCACGGGCGTCGGCGCGGGGCTCGTCCTCGATGGCAGGCTCTGGCGCGGCCCGCGCCACACGGCGGGCGAGATCGGGCATGTGGTCCTCTTCCCAGGCGGGCAGCCTGGGTTCATGACCGTCGAGGACATCTGCTCGCGCACGGGCATCGTGAACTCGATCAGGCGCCTGCTGCCGATGCATCCTGAGAGCGTCCTCCACAGGCTCATCTCGGAGAAGGCCGATGAGACGGGCTCGATCGGCTCGTCGACGATCGCCCGCGCGTACGAGAGGGACGACGAGCTGGCGCGCAAGGTGGTCGACAAGAGCGCTGAGTTCCTCGGCGTCGCGATCGCCAACATCGTGACGATGCTCTCGATCGACTGCGTGGTGCTCGGTGGCGGCGTGACGGAGGCGCTCGGCGAGCCGTTCGTGGCCCGCGTGCGCAGGAGCTTCGACCGCACCGTGTTCCCGTCTGTGCTGCGCAAGACCGACATCGTGGCGAGTTCGCTCAACGACGACGCTGGCGTGTTCGGCGCCGCCATGCTCGTCTGCACCTGAGGCAGGCAAACGGAGAATCCATGGCACGCGACGGACGACCGCTCCCTGAACTCATCGACGCCCTCGGCGCGATCGCTCCGCTCTCGCTCGCCGAGGGCTGGGACAAGGTGGGGCTCCTCGTCGCGGGCGATGGGCGCGCGGTCACGCGGGTGCTCCTTGCGATCGATGTCACGCCCGATGTGCTCGACGAGGCGAAGGAGCTCGGCGCGCAGCTCGTCGTCGGATACCACCCGCTGATCTTCAAGCCGCTCGACCGCCTCGACGGCGCAAGCTGGCAGTGCCGCGTGGCGATCGACGCCGTGCGCGCGGGCATCGCCGTCTATTCGCCGCACACGGCGCTCGACGCGGTCGCGGGCGGCGTGAACGACTGGCTCCTCGAGTCGGTCGCTTCGGCATCGGGTGGCGCGGTGGCTGGCGTCGCTGCGCTCGTCCCCGCTGCAGCGCAAGGCAACACGCACAAGATCGTCGTCTTCGCGCCAGCGGACTCGGCGGAGACCGTGCGCGATGCGCTCGCGGCGGCCGGTGCGGGCGTGATCGGCGCATACAGCCGCTGCTCGTTCACGCTTGTCGGCGAGGGGACCTTCCTCGCTGGCGACGACGCGGCGCCTGCGGTCGGCGAGCGTGGTCGGCTCGAGCGCGTCCGCGAGGTGCGGCTCGAGATGCCCTTCTCGCGCCGCGCGCTTGCGGCGGTGATCGCTGCGCTCCACGCTGCGCATCCCTACGAGGAGCCCGCGTTCGACATCGTGCCGCTCGAGGCCGTGCCCGCCCGCACCGCGCCGCGCACGGGCGCGGGCCGCATCGGCGACCTCGCCGCGCCCGCGACGGCGAAGGCCCTGGCGCCGCGGCTTGCGGAGATCCTCGGTTGTGGGCCGCTCCTCTCGTCGATCGGCGGCGTCGCCATGCACGCACGCGTCGCCGTCTGCGCTGGAAGCGGCGCGAGCCTCCTCGAGGCGGCCGCCAAGGCGGGCGCGACGCTCTTCGTCACGGGGGAGCTCTCGCACCACGATGTCCTGCGCGCCCATGCGCTCGGGCTCGAGGTCCTGCTCGCAGGCCACACCAACACGGAGCGGGGCTATCTGCCGCGTCTCGCCGAGGCGCTCGCGGGGCGAGTCCCCGGGCTCGAGTGCGCGGTCTCGGCGCGCGACCGCGATCCGCTTGGCTGAGACGGAGGGGATCGCACGAAGGAATCCATGCGATTTCGCGCGATCTTCGCACTGTGTGGTTGAAAGGTCTTATCGGGCAAGCCACTATCCCCGTAGGCCTGTGCTTCGGCAGGGGCCTCTGCGCCGAGGGCGTGTCTCTTGGCGCCGCGACATATTCAGCGCAGTTCCAGCCACAGGAGGGCTCACATGCTGAACGAAAACCGCATGGACGCAGGGACCGATCTCGGTCTTTCCCCCGGTGCATCCCGAGATGTCTCCCGAGATGTCTCCCCGCTGGCCTCGGCCAACACAGGCGGCGCGACCGCGAGGAAGCACTTCGTGCTCGACACGAATGTGCTCCTCCACAACGCCAACTCGATCTTCAAGTTCGCAGAGCACGAGGTCGTGATCCCCCTCGCGGTGATCGAGGAGCTCGACACCTTCAAGAAGAACAACGACGAGCGCGGCCGCAACGCGCGGCAGGTGACGCGCGCGCTCGACCGGCTTCGCGCGCAGGGCGCGCTCTTCGAGGGCGTGGTGTGGAACGAGCAGGGCGGGTCGATCCGCGTGGCGCGCTGCAACGGCAGCCGCGACTTCGCACTCGACCTCGACAAGGCGGACAACCGCATCCTCGCGGTCGCGCAGGAGCTCCATCTCGGCGGCAAGCGCACCGTGTTCATCTCGAAGGACATCAACGCGCGAGTGAAGAGCGACGCGCTCGGCATTCCCGCCGAGGACTTCGAGCACGACCACATCTCGGCCGACTTCCTGCACGCGGGCTACATCGTGATGAAGGTGCCCGGCGAGATCATCGACGAGCTCTACGACGAGCGGCAGCTGCGGATCGACAGGCTCGCGGAGTTCACGGCGCACACGCCCGACTACGCGCACACCGTCTCTGTCGAACCCGTCGCGAACCAGTTCATCCTGCTGATCGACGAGCTCGACGAGCACCACACGGGGCTCGCGCGCATCCTCGCCGACACGGGTGCTGCGATTCCCGTCACGGGGCCGCGCAAGCCTGTCTACGGCATCATGGGCCGCAATGTGCAGCAGACGATGGCGCTCGAGCTCCTGCTCGACGACGATGTGAAGATCGTCACGCTCACGGGCCCAGCGGGCACGGGCAAGACGCTGCTTGCGATCGCGGCTGGGCTTCACAAGACGATCAAGGAGGAGCGCTACGACAAGCTCCTGACAGCGCGGCCGATCATGCCGCTCGGCCGCGACATCGGCTACCTCCCGGGCGACAAGGACGAGAAGCTCGCGATGTGGATGCAGCCGATCTTCGACAACATCTCGTACCTCCTGTCGACGCGCGGAAGCCATGTCGACGAGCGGCCCGAGAGCCGCACGGCGGAGCAGCGGCTCGACCAGCTGATGGCGACGGGACGCGTGGTGATGGAGCCGTTGACCTACATCCGCGGCAGGTCGATCCCGCACCAGTTCATGATCGTCGACGAGGCGCAGAACCTCTCGCCGCACGAGATCAAGACGATCGTGTCGCGCGTCGGCGACGGCACGAAGATCGTGCTGTCGGGCGACATCCTGCAGATCGACAGCCCATATCTCGATGCGCAGTCGAACGGCCTCGCGCACGCGATCGAGCGATTCAAGGGCCAGCGCATCGCGGGTCATGTGTCGCTCTCGAAGACGGAGCGCTCGAACCTCGCGAGCCTCGCGGCGGAGATCCTGTAGCGGCGACCGCTTCCGCCCGGCGCTTCGCGAGGTGGTTCGCAAGGTGGGTGGTTCGCAAGGTGGTTCGGCATCGGCCGGTTTCTGCCTGCACGAGACGCAAGAAAAGCGACAACGCCGGCGCCTTGCGGCGCCGGCGTCGACCGAGGACCTGAGCGGAGGCCGCTCGGCGTGTCCCTGCGTCTTTCCCCATGGGGCGGATCCGTTCCCTTGGTGGCGCAGAGACAGTCGTATCGGGCGATGCCCGAAGCTTGCGTGGCCGTCGTTCAGTCCTGCTGGCAGTCGGGGCAGAGGTCACCCACCTGCATCGGCGCCGACGGGTTGCGGCACTCGATGACGAGCGTCGCGCAGGAGGTGTCGAGCTCGGGGAAGCAGTTGCAGCCGAGGAGACCCTCGCACGGGCCCCAGCTCGGCGTCGGCGCGGTCGGGTACATCCACACGCAGCCGACCGCGGGCGGGAGCCCCGCGCACGCAGCGTTCACCGCCGTGTCCCACATGGGGATGCGCGGCGATGGGCACGACGGCAGCGGGCAGGGGGCGGGTGGCGACCAGCCAGGGGGGCAGGTGAGCAGCGTGCAGCCTGCGGTCGACGCCATCTTGTCGATGCAGTTCGACGCGATGCGCTTGTAGGCCCGCTTGAGGACGCCCTCCTCGCACCAGATCACCACGAAGGTGTAGGCGAGGCACTCGTCTGCGCCTTGGGGCACGAGCTCGCCGCGCGCCTGGCTCTCGGCGGCGTCGCGCACGGTGCCCTGCGCAACGAGTTCCTCGACGCGCTTCGCGAACGGGTCCGACCGAGCGTGGATCCACGGCGGCGGAAGCTGCCCCGGGACATCGTCCGCGGGTGCGGACGGAACGGAAGCGGCCGACAGATTGCCAAAGAAGATCGCCCCTGCCGCAAGAAGAGCGCACGCAGACGCGCGCGCGCCGATGCCGATCGCACCGATTCCAGCCATCTGATCCCCCTTTCGAGTTGAAGCCCCGGACCGCGCAGGAGGGGCCGATCGCACCTCCGCGCGGGGACCGCGGGAAACCCCGCGTCCACCTGTCTGGTGCCCGATCGAGCCGCTGTGTGACGGCGCGCGTCGAAAATTTCTGAAAAAATCGAGTGATGGTTCGGCGAGGGTGCCCTTGCGGACGGCCGCCCAGCGCTCAGCCGCGGTCTGCGGCCTGCTCGTCGCGCGGGTCGTCGCGTGTGACGGCGCTTGTCAGCCGCTCGATCAGGCGGTGCCAGCGCTGCCTGCACGCGGCGGCGCTGAGGCCCGTCCTCGCGGCGATCGAGGCCCACTCGTGGTCGTGGAGCCTCAGGGAGACGATCTCCCTGTCTGACTCGTCGAGCGAGTCGACGATCGCCACGACGCTGCGCCGCAGTTCCTCGCGCTCGGCGAGATCCGCGGGGTCGGACGCCGCGGCGCTGTCGGCGCCTCGCGCGACGGCGGGCATCGCCGTGCGCGCGCGGCGCGCGGTGCGGTCGGCACGGCCGATCACGCGGTCGATCAGCGTGTGGAGAAGCGCCCAGAGCCGCGGAGATTGGCGCGCATCCTCGGGTGGACTCGACCGCGGGTCGCCGCGTTCATCGGAGTGGCCCGCGTGCTCCGCGTGATCGCCCACCGCGCGCACGCCCTCGCGCGCCTCGATGTCGAGCGTGCGGCGCACGACCGTCGCATAGATCTCGCTCGTCGAGATCGACCGACGCCGCGCGCCGCGCCTCGCGCGGATCCGCGCGCGCAGCATGGGCGCGAGTTCCACGAGAAGGTCTGCGAGCTGCTGCGGGCGGTCCACGGCCACCACCTTATAGTGCCGCGAGCATGTCGGATGTGACCCCGTCGGTTTCGTCGTCGGCGTGGCAGCGGGAAGGGTTCCGCGGCTTCGAGGTCGCCGCGGGCGAGTCGCTCGCGGACGCGGTGCGGCGCGATCTCGACGAGCTGCTCTCGCGGCAGGGAGAACTGCCTACGCCCGAACGCTACCGCGACACGGTCGACCCCGTGCGCGACCGCGACAGCTCGGTCGCCATCGTGCTGGCGGCCTTCGACGCCGCGCCCCGCTTTCGACGCGAGCTTGCGGCGGCGTGGCGCGCCCGCCATCCGTCGTGGAGCGGGGCGATTCAACGCGCGGCTGCGCTGGCCGTTCTTGGCGAAGGGATCGAGGTCGAGGACGCCGAGGAGGTCGACTCCGACCTCGCGGCGCCGACCCGCCTCGGACCGCCGCTTGAAGATGGCGGAGGGCGCTACGAGCTGCTCGAGCCGATCGGAAAGGGCTCGAGCGGCGCGGTCCATCGAGCGCTCGACCGCTCGCTCGCGCGCTGCGGCTCGCAGGCGTTTGTCGCCGTGAAGCGGATCCGCTGCGATGCGGCGGAGGTCGACGCGCGGCTGCGCGAGGCGGGCGCCGCGCGCGCGATCGCCCACGCGGGCGTGGCGCGCGTCCTTGACGCGGGGCACGACTCGAACGGCGTCTTCATCGTGACGGAGCTCATCGCGGGTGTCCCGCTCTACATCTCGAAGGCGCTGACGCCCGATCGGAGCGCAGAGGAGTGCGAGCGCATCGTCGCGGCGGCGCAGGAGGCGCTCCTCGCGTGCCACGCGCGGGGGGTCGCCCACGGCGATCTGTCGCCTGCGAACCTCATGATCGACACGGACGGCGCGCCGCGGATCGTCGACTTTGGCCACGCATCTTGGGGGCGCGGCGGCGCAGGCGTGGACGACGCGGACAGCGCCGCCCGCGACCATCGGCGTCTCGCGGGCATCCTGCGATGGCTTCTGCGCGGGGTGGCCGACGGACCAGCGCGGCGTCGTGCCACGGCGAACATCGCGCGCGTGTCGCGGGGCGAACCGCTCGCGCGGCGGACGGGCGCGCGCGTGCGGGCGGGGACGCTCGCTCTCGCTGTGGCGGGCGCGTGTGTGGTCGCGGTCGCGCTCTTCCTCGCCTGGCCCAGCGGGGAGGCCATCGTCGCGAGTCGCGCAGGCGCGGAGGGCGCCGCCAGCGCCGAGCGCACGCCGCGGATCGATCCGCTCGCCGCCATCTTCGGCTCGTCGCTCGGTGCTCGGCCCGAGGTCGAGCGCGTGGTGCGCGACCTCTTGCGCGAAGGTATGGCGAGCGTGCCCGTCGAGACGGTCGATGCGATGCGCGCCGCGCTTCGCGCCGAGGCGAGCGCGATCGTCGAGCGACCCGATGCCGATCGAGACGAGGGCGCGGTTCTTCTGGCGGCTGCGCTCCTCGAGCTCACGGGCGACGACATCGCGTGGTCGACGCCGTTCGCCGTGCTGGCCGCGGAGCGCGACGCGGGGACTGCACCGCGCGTGCTCCTGGCGCAAGCGATCGTCGACATCGAACGCGCGCGCTCGGGCGGCGAGGAAGCGCTCGCAGCTGCGCGCGAGCGTCTCGTCGAGATCCGCACGCAGTGCGGGGCGACGGGCCTCGATGTGGTCGCGGAGAATGTCGCGCGCTTCACGCCGCCGAGTGCGGTCCCGCCCGATGCGATCCGCCGTCCCGCGCGTTCATGACGCGCCGCGCGCAGCCTCGAGCGACTGGTGGATCCAGCGGTAGGAAGCGAGCTCGGGCGCGTCGAGGCGCAGCCGTGCCGGTTGCGCGAACCGGATCGCCGCACGCGCGGCGTCTGCATCGGCGGCGCGGACATCGCGCGTGCGGCGCATCGGTTCAGCCGCGAGGCGGCTCGAGGCGGTCGGCTGCGTGGCAGGGTCGAGGAGCGCGAGGAGCAGCACCCGCACGGCGCCTTCATCGGCCGTCGTCGGCCAGCTGATGCATGCGATGCCCGTCGGCCGAGCCTTCGGCCTCGATTGTGCCTCGAGGAGCGCCGGAACGAGGTCGTCCGCGAAGTAGGCCTCGTGCACGGCCGAGTCGCGCAGGATGCCGATCGCGGCGTCGCCGTCGTGCAGTTCGATGAGGACGGCGGCCTCGCCCTCTGTCTCGCCGATCGACTGGTCGAGCACCTGCAGCGCGGCCGCGCGCGGCGGACCGAAGGCGTGCGGCGCCTGCGTCTTCCGCGCCGCGTCGACGGACGCTCGCTTCTCGTGTCCGACGAGCCGCCACGACGCATCGCGCGCGGCGCGCTCGAAGCGGACCTCTCGCAACGACACGGCGCCGTCTGCATGAGACGGCGCCGTGCGGAGTTCGAGTTGGAGTTCGGAGTCGGACGCGCGCAGGACGCGCACAGGGCGATCCGCGCGCGCGTCTTCCTGCATTCCGAGCAGCGCCGCGAGCGTGAGCGCGGCGGCCGTCACTCGCGGTTGCCGAAGAGGGCGGCGACGCGGAAGGCCATCTTCAGCGCCTCGTAGTAGACCCACGCGAGCGTGACGATCAGGCCGAAGGCGAGCATCCACTCCATCGACTTGGGGGCGCCCGCTGCCACGGCTTCGTCGATCTGCGCGAAGTCGACGAGGAGCCAGAGCGCGGCCACGATCAGGATGAGACCGTTGATGCCGAGGCCGATGAGCGCGCCCGAGCCACCGTCGAAGGCGGAACCGAGCGAGAGGAACGGCATCGAGGCGCCGAACAGGCTCATGATGAAGCTGACGAGGTAGACGACGCCGATGCCGATCGTCACGAGCGAGAGGATCGAGGTGAAGCGCGGGCCGGCCTTGATGATGCCGAAGGTGTGGAGCGCGAGCATGGTCGCCATCAGGCTGCCCGTGATCACGAAGGCCTGCAGCGCGAGGCCGCCCATCGCGACGATGCCCTTCGAGGCGAGCATGCCCTCGAGCATCATGCTGAAGGCGCCGAGGAAGAAGCCCTGCGTGATCGAGTAGACGGGCGCGCCGATCTTCGCGAGGTGCGGGCGCGACATCATGACGAAGAAGAGCACGAGCGACACCACGAACGCGGCGATGGCGCTGATCCAGAGGACGCTTGGATAGGACTGCACGAGCATGTAGCCGCCCGCGCCCGCCGCGACAGCGAGCATGGTGCAGAAGCCTGTCTTGCGCAGGACGCCTGTGATCGACGCCGCGTCGGAGCGGGCCGAACCGCCCGTCTCGGAGACGAGCCTGTCGAGTGCGGAGTCAGACAGAACGGGGTTCGATGAAGAAAGAATGGACATGGCGGCGAAGTATACGGGGCGATCCGAGGGGACGAGCGAAGACCTGACGAAAGCAACGACGAATTCGCGACGATGCGCGCGGGATGTTCACGGGATGACCGTGAAGTCCTCGAGCCGCGCGTCGTTGTAGTCGGGGGCCATGAAGCCCACGCCGACGGCGCTCGTGGTCTCGATAAGCACATATTCGAGCCCGCCGTGCTTGAGCGTGGCGGCGCAGACGGTCGGGCGGATGCCGACGCCGAGCAGCATATGCGGGCGGCCGTCGATCGTGAGCGTGACGAGGACAAGCGGAAGCCTCGGGTCGGCCGCGCGCAGGAGCGCAGCGAGGAGGAGCACCTTGGAGTCGCAGTCGCCGCCATCGGCAAGCGTGGCCCCTGGCGTGCGCAGGCCGCAGCGTTCGAGCCCATCGGGCGACTGCATCACTTCCGCGTAGGGAATGGCGCGCTGGACGAAGCTCGTCAGCGCCTCGACGCGGGTGTCGGAGCGCGGGTAGTTGCCAGGCTCGGCCGCCGCACCCGATGCGGGCGGGTTGGTGTCGCGCCACGCGCGGACCACCGCCTGCGCGAGCGGAGCCACGAGCGGCGCGGCGCGTTGCACGAGCCACGGGAAGTCGGGCGCGACGCGGTTCCCCTCGAGCACGATGCCGTGCTTCGCAAGCGCCGCGGCGTGCTGGGCGAGGAGCTCCTCCCACATCGCGTCGTCGACCTGCGCGTCTCCGCGGACGCGGAAGGTGCGGAGGCGGTGCATCTCGAAGCCGAAGTGCGCCTCGAGCGCCGCGAGGCCCGCGCGGTCGATCTCGGCCTCGACCACGCAGTCGAGCGGCGCGATGCGTGCGTCGCGCGCGGCGGGCGTGCAGCCCTCGAACACGATCTGCGTCCTGTCGTCCTTCCACACCCAGCGCTCGCGGCGCAGTTCGGGCGGTGGAGGCGAGAAGTCAATGCCCACCACATCGAAGTCGATGTTCGCGGGGTCGCGCGCACCGTTCCCCGCGCGCTGCGGCGCGTCGTCGGCTTGATCGAGTTCCCCGTCGAGTTCCCCGTGTCCATCGGATCCCCGCACAAGCGGCAGTCCGTCGCGCGGCCTCGTCGCGTCGGACACGCCGCCGCCCGTGCCCGCGTTCGCCGCGTCTGGTTCCGTGCCGACCAATGCAGCAGAGCCCGAGATCGCTGCGACCCCGAGCAGGATGAAGATGGTGAATCGAACTGCCGAGCTTTCCATCAGCCGATGCCGAACGCCCGGTGGCATGCCTCGAGGGCGCGTCCCCGGCGGACAGCGGCCTCGACCAACCGCCCGAGATCACGCTTTTTGATCGACTCGAGAAGGGTGGTCGCAAGAGAATCAGTCGACAAAATCGTGCGTGCGGCCTCGCGGAGGGCATGATCCTGCCCAGGGCTTGCCACCAGGCCGTCCCAGGAGGCGAGGGAAGCGGCTGCGGAATCGCCGCTTGTGACCGCGGACTGGAGCCGTTGCTCCGTGGGGAGCCCCGAATAGGCGAGCCCCTCGAGGGCGAGGCGCACGGCGGCCTCCTCGAGCCGCAGCGCGCGGGCGGCCTCCATCTTGGTCCGCGAATGTTCGGTTCCTGGCGGAAGCGGCGCGCGCGGGTCGGCGAGCGCGGCCGCCCAGTCGGGCAGCTGGGGGAGGACGCTCGGGATCGAGAACTCCGCCATCGCCCGCGCCACGCGCGACTTCAGCTGCTCGTGGGACTGGAGCGCGCCCGCGACCCCGCCACGCGCGGCGAGGATCCCCTCGAGCACGGCGCGCAGCTGCCGTCCGTTCGTCTCCGCGACCTCGAGGCAATGCGGGCAGATCGTGCCTTCGATCACACGCGCGCAGCGCACGCAGTAGGGCTTCCACGCGGGCTGCGCGCAGCGGCAGGGCGCTGCGCTTCCGAGCGGGCGCTCGACGCGGCAGCGCTCGCACCGTTCGACGGTGCGCGCTTCAAGCTGCGGGCGGCCAAGGAGTTCCTGATGCATGGCGGATCGCGGTGCGTTTCGATCAAACTCCGCCAGAAAGTCTGACGGTCGGGGCGACGATCCTAGCTCCTTCATGGACCCGCCGCGCGCGGGAGCATGAGCCTGCGTCGCCCGAGACTTGCAGCGCAACCCAATTTTCGATTACCTTCCGCGCGGGGTGAATATGAATCGATGGACAAGCTTGCGAAAGGATGACCGTGGCTGCGTTGCAGCGGCGGCGGACGCGCCGTGCCGTGGAGCACGCGGCGCCAGGGCGCACGCCTCGGCGCGATCGGGGGTTCGCCATGGGTGAACAGCGGCACACGGCCTCGGACGCGCTTGCCGCGCCTGCGGCAGGGGACGCCGTGGCGGCAGCGCCCGCGCGGCCTGCGCCGCCCGTCCGCGACCGCATCGTGGTGATCGGGCGTCGCCGCGCGGGCAAGACGATTTTTCTCGCGCGGCTCTACGAATCGCTCTGGCAGGGCTGCACGCTCATCGACGGCCGGATTCCCGTGCGGGGCGAGCCGATCGACGAGCGGGCGCGGGCGGACAGGCGCCGCGTGGTCGAGATGACCTGCCGCGCCACCTCGGGCGCCGCCCACACCCAGTTCATGCGCGTCATCGAGGAGCTGCGCGCGGGGCGCTGGCCCGCCGCGACCCTCGGAAGCAGCTACGCCGAGCTTCTCGTCACCTACGCGGGCCGCGAGCGGCTCCTGACAGCGCTCGACTATCCGGGCGAGGTCTTCCGCAAGGCGTTCATGCATGATTCGCGCGACCCCGACGCCGTCGAGCTTCTTGCCGCGATCGACCGCGCGGCGGCCGCGATCTTTCTCATCGACCCAGCCGTCGTCGCCGCGGGCGGCGAGGAGGCGCAGGAGGACACCTTCGGGCTCACGCAGGCCGCGTCGCGCATTCGGCAGAGCCACGGCGGCGAGCGTGTGCCGATCGCGGTGGTCCTGACGAAGACGGACCTGAACCGTGCGCTGCTTCGCGAGGCGGGCGGCGTGCGCGAGTTCATGCGCAGGCACTTCGGGCAGATGTTCCGCACGGTGGCCAACGCGAGCGTCTTCGCATCGGTGGCCGTTCGCATGTCGGAGAACGCGCTCGGAAGAGGCGTGCCGCGCGCGGAGTTTCCCGCCGAGAACGTGGTGGAGCCGCTCCGCTACTGCTTCGAGATGATGGACGCGGGTGCAGACCAGGAGCGCATCCGCGAGGCGCAGCGGCTGGCGCAGGAGGCGCATTGGCGCGCCGCGCAGAACGAGAAGACAGAGAAGGCGCGCACGACGAACGCGTGGGTGATCTTCACCGTCGCGGTCGTCCTCCTCTTCACGGTGGTGGGCGTGGTGACCTGGTTCGCCGTGCGGCCCTGACAGCTGGGCCGCGGTGCGGCGATCGGAAAGGATGCGGATGGCCAGTCGAACGATCCTTGCAGAGACGCATGTCCTCGGCTCGATCCGAGGCTACGGCACCGTCGCCGCGTCGGGCGGCGTCGCGGCCGACGAGGCGCGCGAGCTCGAGAGCTTCCAGTTCGGCGACGCATCGACCGCGGAGCGGATCGCGCGGCTCGAGACGAACGCTGTGATGACGGGACGCGCGCTCCGCTCGGGGCGCTTCGCTGTGTCGCGCATGATGCCTGCTGGCTTCGATGACGCGGGGCGCCCGACCGTCGAGGTGATCACGCTTCTCTTCGAGGCGCGCGACCTCGGGTTCGTCGCAGGCGCGCTCGAGCGCCTCGCCTCGGACGCCGAGTTCTGGCGCACCGCGCGCGCGACCGTGGGCGACGGGGCGCGCGTTGATGCGGAGGAAGCCGACGCAGCAGCCGCGGTGCGCGACGCGCGCGTCCTGCGCCACTTCGACCTCTGGCGCGCTGCGCTGCGCGACGGCGCGGTCGGCGTGGTGTCCGAGGGCGAGTCCGATTCGGTGCTCGCGCTCGTCGCCGCGCTCGACCCGTCGGACCGCGCGCAGCTTCGCTTCGGCATCGGGCTTCTTTCGCTCTCCGCGCCCGTCGACCTCTGCTCGGTCGCGCTAGGAACCTCGCTCCACGGCGCGCGGCCCGCGCTGCGCCCCGCGGAGGAAGGCGCGTGGCACTGCGGTGAGGAGAGCGAATATGCGGCGTTCCGCGCGTCGGCGGGCGGCGCGCATCTTCCGTCGATCGCGGAGATCGAGTCGCAGGGGCGCACGCGGGTGGTGCGCGACGAGGACGCGTGGCGCGGCCGTGCGCACGGTGACGGCGCTTCGCGGCGCACGGAGGATGGCGACACGCGCGCGCGGCGGCTGATGCCGCTTGCGATCGGCTCAGCTGCGCTGTCGACCGTGGTGCTCGCGTTCGTGCTGACGATGTGGACCCGCCGCGAGAACGCGGCGGCGGTCGAGGTGCCTGTGTTTGCGCGGTCGACGAGTGGAGGCGGAGCCGTGCGCGACGGACTCACTGATCCTCTCGGCGGCGAGATGCCGAAGGCGCCCGCTGTGGTGGAGGAGCCGACGCCTGAGCCGTCACCGGAGGTGCCGAAGACAGAGACGCCATCGGAGGCGGGGGAAGCGGCGGAAGAGCAGCCCGGGAAGGCAGCGAATGCGAACGGTGATCTGCCGAAGGGCAAGCCGATAGTGTCGGGGAGTGATGGCGGTGCGAGTGATACGGAGGCCCCGCCCGCGCCGAGCGGGCCGGACGGCTCCGAGGATGGCGCGCGATCGCGAGGTGCGACGACGCCGGCGTCGGGATCGAATGACTCAGAGATGGACGAGCCAAGTGGGACAGAAGTGCAAAGCACGATCGCGTCGGACTACCTAAGCGTATCGCATCGCACACTGGCGGCCTTTCGGAAGGATGTAGATGCGATCAAGGTGCCGCGTATTGAGGACTACCGAGATGGGCCAGCAGGCGTAACGCCCCAGCAGCGTTTCGAGAACGCTCGGGACATGGCGCGTAGAGCGCTTGCTCGAGTCGCGGTGAAGCGCCTCGTCATTGTCATCGAGATGGATCAAGCACTGAAGGCTGTCGCTCGGCGAGAGATGAAGGAGAGTAGGGATCTCGTTCGTGACCGCAACGGATTCATCTGCAGTCTGATCAAGCAAGGGCCAGGCGAGTCGGGTCAAGACAACACGCTGCTCAATCATGGCTTAGTGCAAATGTGGATGGGCGCGCTCCGAATCCTCGAGAACAGGGCCAATGGCCTCGTCGATAGCGGTGCGGAAACTATCTGGAACCAGATTCTTCGTGAGGAGGTCGAAGCTTTTGAGCGATTGCTCGACAGCCAGAGTCTTGGGGCCAAGGAGCGGGCTGATCGGGTGGTTGCGTTGGACAAGACCGAGGAGGCTCTTACCGCCAAAGAACAGCCGGGCAAGGGCACAAAGTACGGCTTCGATTCCGAGCTTAAGTGTGCCGAGCGTGTCAAGCAGGACTAGTGCGCTCCTTCTGTTGCGCGAATCGAAACGCTTTCACCCATGACCTCCCACTGCCACACCTGCGGACTCGAATACCTCGCTGCGCGCGCGAACGCGGGGAAGGTCGTCGTCTGCAAGCGCTGCGGCGCGAAAAACGACGGCGCTGGCGGCGCGCCGCCTGCGCAGGCGTCGGACCCAGCTGCCGAGGCGCGACGCCGCGCGCAGCCGCTCTCTGGCGCCGCGTTCACGCTCGGCGAGCGGCCGCGCGCGGTCGACGCGCGCAAGCTCGACGAGGCCTATCGCGTCGCGGTCGAGTCGAAGGTCGCTGCGGAGGTCGCCGCGCAGCGCGAGGCCGACGGTGGGGCCGCGCGGCTCATCAAGGCGCTGGGCATCGTCGCTGCGTCGATCGCCGTTCTCATCGTGGGCGCCGTCTTCCTCGTGAACCATCTGCGCGCGCGGCCCGCGGGCGTCGAGTGGGCGAGGTACCAGCTTGCCGTTCCGCAGATCACGAGCGACCTCGGCACGGGCACGGGCTTCGTGATCGAGGACAAGGGCGCGCTCTGGCTCGTCACCAACTTCCATGTGATCGAGGGCGCGCGCGCGGTCGACGCGATCTTCAGGAGCCCCGTCGACGGCAGCGTCCTCTTCCGCCTGCCTGGCATCGCAGCGCGCGACTTCCGCGTGCATCCGCGCTTCCTCGAGGTGATGGAGATCGCGCCCGATGCGCGCGAGTTCGACCTCGCCGCCGTGAGCATCGAGGCCTTCAGGCCGCAGATCGAGCGGATCGGGGTCGAGCCGCTCGAGATCGCGCCCTCGGCAGGACTCGCCGTCGGCACGCGCGTGGTTGCGCTCGGGCATGTCGCGTCGCGTGCATTCGACCTCGCCGCCGACGGCGACGACGAGGCGCGCGGCGTGGCGACGCACAGCCTCTTCGATGGGCTGATCTCGAGCGTGCGCCGCGCGGCGGGAAAGCCAACGCTCGTCCAGACCAGCGCCAACTTCTCCGACGGCTGCAGCGGCGGGCCGCTCATGCTCGAGGGTTCGCTCGAGGTCGCGGCGGTCGCCACCTGGGGCGAGCGCAACGCGGATGGCTCCGAGCGCGCGGGACTGAAGTTCGCGCTCGCCGCCGACCAGGTTCTCGAGATCGTGCGCGCGGGGCCGGCGCTGCGCTCGGTGCGCGAGTCGATCGTCGCTGCGGCCGCCGAGCCGCTACCGCTCGCCGGGCTCGTCGACGAGGCCCGCGCGTGGAGCACCTTCGCTGGGTTCCTCGACTTCCTGCGGTTTCTCGAGCGTGAAGGGTGGACGCTGACCGCTCGCGCGATCGGCGCAACAGATGGCGCCCGGCTCGGCTCGTTCACCCATCGCGTCGTCGGGCCTGGCTCGGTCGAGGTCGCAGTGCTCGCCTTGCCGCGCGACCGCGCGATCGACCTCGACATCGTCGATGTGGTCGTCGCAGGCGGAACAGGCACGCCGTGGCGCGGCTTCGGCAGCAACCTCGGGGCCGCGCATGGCGAGGTCGTCGCGGTCGCGGTCACGATTCCAGGCACGGATGTCGCGGCCCATCTTCCCGCTGGGGCCGATCTCACGATCTCGCTCGGCACGCGCTTCCTTGGCGAACCCATCGCCGCCCGCTATCTCGTCGTCGTGCTCGAGCGACCTGCCAGCGCGCAGATGGGCCCGCCCATGCCTTCATCGACTCCGTGACGCACGCACCGCAGCACCCAACTCGAATCATGTCGACCCGCACGCTCG
>JBIKTI010000120.1:0-6967 GCA_044348205.1 Phycisphaerales bacterium
GGCGCGTCGAGCGCACCCGTCTGCGAGAGCTCGAGGATGCGCCCGTCGATGATGGCGCTCGTGTCGAGGAGCATGGGCCGCACGCCGCGGTTCTGCTTCGAGAACTCGACATACGGGATGACGAGGCGGAAGTCGTCCTTCGTCGTCATGACGACGGACACCGCGATGTAGCAGAGGATGAGGCCGATCGAGACCTTGATGAGGTTCAGGTAGATCGCGCCGAGGCTGTCCTGCAGGCTCCACGCGGCCACGATCGTGTCGAGCAGCGTGCCGACCGCAAAGGCGCCGATGAGGCCGAGACAGATGCCGAGGTAGATGCCGAAGATCGACGCGAGCTGCTTGTTCGGCGTCATCGAGTCGATGACGACGACGATCAGGCCCAGCGACCCCGACGCGAGCGTGAGGCCGATGATGAGGCTCGGCGGGAAGGTCTCCTTGGTGCTGCCGACGACCAGGGCGGGCGTCGCGAGGACGAGCGCCATGAACATCAGGCGCGCGGAAAGCTGCACGAGCCGCGTGCTCCGCTGCCGCGCCGTGAGCGGCAGGGGAGCCGTCTCGGCTGGTTCGGTCGACTGGGTGATCGCGCGCTCGGCCATGGGCACCTCGGAAGGGAAGTCGGAAGTCGGATTCTACGGCCACCGAGGGTCGGATCTCGGCTACCATCGAGTTTCTGGAGCCATCGAGGACGGCCGGGCCCGGCGGGCGGGCTGGTCGCGAACCTGGTCAGGGCTTGACCGCAGCAGCCATAAGCGTCCCGGTCCGAGCCGACGGTCGCCTGGCCGTCCTCAATGGCTCCCGAACGGCCGCATCAACCGTTGTCGACGCGCCAGGACTACGAGAAAGGTCGATGGCAAAGAAGCCCGCGACAAGTTCGAACGCCGCGAAGGCGGTGAATTCCTCGGTGAATTCCCCGGTGAACTCCCCGGTGAACTCCCCGATGAACTCCCCGATGAACTCCCCGATGAACTCCTTTGGGGATCCCGCTGGCGACGGCGCCGCCACGCGCCCGTACACCGTGCTCGCCCGGCGCTATCGCTCGCGCGACTTCGGCGAGGTCGTCGGGCAGGAGCCGATCGCACGCACGCTGCAGAACGCGATCCTCACGGGCCGCACCGCCCACGCCTACCTCTTCTGCGGCACGCGCGGCGTCGGCAAGACTTCGATGGCGCGCATCTACGCGCGCGCCCTCAACGAGCGCCGCGGGCTCGCCGAAGGCGAGGCGATCGCCGAGGCCATCCTGCGGGGCGAGGACCTCGATGTGATCGAGATCGACGGAGCCTCGAACCGCGGCATCGACGACGCGCGCGACCTCATCGCGGGCGCAACGCTCGCGCCGACGCGGGGCCAGTACCGCATCTACATCATCGACGAAGTGCACATGCTCACGACCCCGGCGTTCAACGCCCTCCTCAAGACGATGGAGGAGCCGCCGAAGCATGTGAAGTTCATCCTGTGCACCACAGAGCCGCACAAGGTTCCGCAGACGATCCAGTCGCGCTGCCAGCGCTTCGACTTCCGCAACATCCCCACGCGGCAGATCGCCGCGCACCTCGGGGCGGTCGCGACGGGCGAGGGGATCGAGGTCACCGAGGATGTGCTCCTCTCGGTCGCGCGCCTCGCGAACGGATCGATGCGCGACGGGTTGTCGCTCCTCGACCGCCTGCTTGCGGCGGCCACGGGCCGCGTCGACGCAGCCGTGCTCGAGCAGGTCTTCGGTCTTCCCGACGACGAGATCCTTCTCGACATTATCGAGGCCTGCGTCTCCGAGCGCACCGCCGACGCGCTGCGCCACGGCGCACGGCTCCTCGAGCGGGGAAGCGGCGTCGAGCAGGCGCTCGAGCTCCTCGCGGAGCGATTCCGCTGGATCCTCGTCGCTGCGGCGACCACGGGCCAGGACGCCGCGGACGACCTCCTCGAGGTCGCGCAGTCGATGCGGGAGCGCGTGCAGCGCATCGCCGCCGCGACCGACGCCGCATCGGCCGTCCATGCGATCGCCCTCTGCGACGCGACGGCGCGCAACGCGCGTGGGTCGAGCGCGCCGCGCGCCCTCTACGACGCCTGCGTCGCGCGGCTCTCGCTCACCAGCCGCTTCTCGGCAGGTGCGGCGCTTCTTGCGAGTGGTTCAGCCCGCGGGGGCGACCTAAAAAAAGCAGGTGACCCCGCGGCGCAGCGCGCTTCGGGGCAGCAGACGACGGGAGCGCGCGACGAGCGTCGAACGACGGCGAGTGTGGCCGCGCCGTCGCGGCCCGTGTCGATCGAGGCGAAGCCAGCCGCGCCAGCGGTGTCCGCTGCGCCTGCGGAGGCGGCCGATCTGCCTGCGCTGCGCACGCGGCTCGAGGCGCTGTGCGCGCAGAGCTCGAAGGACCAGGCGCTTCTCTCGCAGATCGAACTGCGCTCCTTCGAGGCGGGCATGGTGCGCGTCGCGCTTCCGCGCGACGGAGGCGCTGCGTATCTCGCGTCGAATCCCGAGCCGATCCGCGCGCTGCTTTCCCGCGCAGCGGGCAGGCCCATCCGCATCGAGATCGAGCGCTCCGAGGCGGAGGAGCGGCCGGCGCCGCGGCCCGCCGCCGCGGCCGATGAGCAGGCCGTGCGCGCAGACCCGCTGGTGCGCCGCGCGGTCGATCTGTTCGACGCCACGATCGTCGCCGTGACGCCGCGCGTCGCGGCAGACGCGCCCACGGACGGGTAGCATCGCGCAACGACCGCAAGGAGGAACCGAGTGTTCGACAAGCTGAAGGCTGCGACGCAGATGGCGGGGCTTCTCAAGGACCTTCCGCGACTGCAGGCGACGATGGAGGAAGTGCGTGCGCGTCTCGCCGAGACGACCGTCGAGGGCTCCGCGGGCGGAGGCGCCGTGCGCGCTGTCGTCCACTGCGACCTGCGGGTCGCGTCGGTCACGCTCGATCCGTCTGTCTTCCGCGGCATCGCTGCGGGCTCCGAGGCGGATCAGGGCTACGCCAACAGGCTCGTCGCCGATGCCGTGAACGACGCCCTTGCGCGCGCCCGCGCCCGCATGGCCGAGGAGATCGGCCGCGCCGCGCGCGAGAGCGGCCTCGATCTTCCGCCGCACATCCTCGAGCGGCTGGCCTGAGGCACGATGTCGAACGCCGCCTACCCCGAATCCGTGCGCAGGCTGATCGACGCGTTCGCGGCGATGCCTGGGATCGGCCGCCGCAGCGCCGAGCGCCTCGCGTTCCATGTGCTGCGGCAGTCGCCCGCGGAGGCGCTCGAACTTGCGCGCGCGGTCGAGGATGTGAAGAAGAAGGTGAAGCACTGCTCCGTGTGCTGGAGCCTCGCAGACGGCGATCCATGCCCGATCTGCGCCGACGCACGGCGCGACGCGAGCACCGTTCTCGTCGTCGAGCAGCCGAAGGACCTCCTCGTGATGGAGAAGACGGGGCTCTACCGCGGGGTCTACCATGTCCTCCTCGGTCGGCTCGACCCGCTCGGCGGCGTCGGGCCCGACGCGATCACGCTCGATGCGCTCATCAAGCGGCTCGAGCGCCCTGACGCGAACTCGCGCGGCGTGCCCGTCACCGAGATCATCCTCGGCCTCAACCCCGACCTCGAGGGCGACACGACCGCGTTGTGGATCGCGCGCGAGGCGGGCGAACGCGGTGTCCGCTCGACGCGGCTTGCGCGCGGGCTCCCGAGCGGATCGCAGCTTGAGTTCGCAAATCCTGCGGTGATCGGCGATGCGCTGAAGGGGCGGACGAGTCTTTAGCGGTCGCGGCTGCGGCCGCTCCCTTTGGTGCTGCTGAGGGGTGGCTTCGACTGCGATGCGCGGCTGCGGCCGCTCCCTTTGGTGCTGCTGAGGGGTGGCTTCGACTGCGACGCGCGCGGTCGCGGCTGCTTCCTTTGGTGCTGGGGGCGT
This sequence comes from Phycisphaerales bacterium, assembly GCA_044348205.1. Classification (GTDB taxonomy): domain Bacteria; phylum Planctomycetota; class Phycisphaerae; order Phycisphaerales; family SM1A02; genus QWPT01. The sequence goes on from JBIKTI010000120.1 coordinate 3,875, forward strand.
CGTCGCCTGTCGAAACCGCGGGAAAGACGAAAATCGGTGCCATCGGCTCGTCTTCTCGTGCTGTTCCCGCCGATACGATCGGCGAAGGGCTGGAGGCCCGATCGGCCGACCGCGGCCGCGGAGGATCCGCAGACGATGGCAGGGATGCGTTTCGAAACCTCGCAGGGCATGAAGCTCGGCCAGACCATGGGTCTGTCGCCGAAGCTGATTCAGTCCGCCGAGATCCTCCAGCTCAACTCGATGGAGCTCGCCGAGCGGCTCGAGCAGGAGGTCGAACGCAATGTCGCGCTCGAGCTGATCGCCCCAGGTTCCTCGGACGACCCAGACCGCCGCGCGCGCGACGAGCACCGCGAGGAGGCGCCGCAGGGCGGCGGATCGGCCGAGTTCGAGCGCCTGCGCCGCCTCGAGCACCAGTACGGCGACCAGTGGAACTCCGAGATCGATGGCCGCCGCGCCGTGCGCGACAACCGCGAGCGCGACGCCAAGATGGACGCCATGGCGAACGCCCCCTCACGCGGGCGGAGCCTCGTCGAGGAGCTGCAGGAGCAGTGGAGCTTCGCAGAGGTGCACGACCCCGCGATCCGCGCGGCGGGGGCGCGGCTGATCGAGTACATCGACGACGACGGGCTGATGACGACGCCGCTCGAGACCGTGCGCGAGCAGAGCGAGCACCTTCCGGGGTGCGACTGGTCGCTCGCCGCGCTCGAGGCCGCGCTCTTCCGCCTGCAGCGCGAGGTCGAGCCGAAGGGAATCGCCGCGCGCAGCGTGCGCGAGGCGCTCCTGATCCAGTCGCGGCATCGCCTCGAGGAGGAGACCGATCTCGATGCGGCCGAGGCGTGGGGCGACGCGATCCTCATCCTCGAGCGCCACTACGACGACATCCTCGCGAACCGCATCCCGAAGATCCGCGAGGCCGTTGGCCTGACGGCGGAGAGACTCGACCGCGCCCGCAGCTCGCTGCGGCGGCTCGACCCGAACCCAGGCCGCGAGCTCGTGCCGGCAGAGTCGACAGCGCTCATCCCTGACATCCTCGTCGAATACGACCCCGAGTCGGGCGACTACACCGCACGCCTCGCCGAGGAGCTCATGCCGCGCGTGCGGGTCTCGCCCGACTACGAGGCGATGATGAAGGAGATCGACCTCGACGCGAAGGCGCGCAGCTTCGTCGCCGAAAGCGTGCGCGCAGCGCGCAGCGTGATCGAGGCGGTCGAGCAGCGCAACACCACGCTCATGCGCGTCGTGCGCGTGGTCCTCACGCGGCAGCGCGAGTGGTTCGAGCAGGGGCCCGCGCACCTGAAGCCGCTGCCGATGACCGAGGTCGCGGACCTTCTCGGCATCCATGTCGGCACCGTCTCGCGCGCCGTGAGCGAGAAGTGGATGCAGACGCCGCGCGGCCTCGTGGCGCTTCGGTCGTTCTTCTCGCTCGGCACCGAGAACGCCGAGGGCGAGGAGATGTCGTGGGCCGCCGTGCGCGCGATGGTCTCCGAGATCGTCGGCGCCGAGGACAAGGCGAAGCCGCTCTCCGACCGTGCCATCGCCGAGGAGCTCGAGCGGAAGGGCGTCACGATCGCGCGCCGCACCGTTGTGAAGTACCGCGAGCAGCTCGGGATCCCGTCCGCGCCACTGCGCAAGCAGCACTGATTCCGTCGTTGATCCATGGATACGGGGGCTTGCAGGAGCCTCTGCGGGAATCTCTGGCGCTGCCGGCGCCGAGCAGGTTTCTCACGGAGGCACGGAGGCACGGAGGCCACGGAGGCCACGTCTTCCATTCCATCGTGTCACGCGGTGACGGAAGAGTGGATTGGGATTGGGGTCTTCGTTTCTCTCTTCTCTTCTCTTCTCTTCTCTTCTCTTGCTCTTGGTTCGAGTGCCCTCCACGCGAGCGCCATCGGCCTTCCCCTGATCTCCGTGCCTCCGTGAGAGGCCCGTCGACGGGCATCAGCCGCACCACGCAAGCGCACGGCGCAACCGGCTTCGCGGTGGCGCCCGCGCCTCCGAGAGCAGATTCCTAGTCGAATCCGCCACGAACCGCCGCATTCCGCTCGCGTTACACTGCCGCCTTCGCAGAGGAGGCTTCATGAAGGTTTGGCTTGACGGGCATCTCGTTGACAAGCAGCACGCGACGGTTCCCGTCTACGATCACGGTCTCCTCTATGGCGACGGCGTCTTCGAGGGGATCCGCGTCTACAACGGCCGCGTCTTCAAGCTCAAGAGCCACCTCGAGCGCCTCGCAGCGAGCGCCCACGCCATTCATCTCACGCTCCACTACACGATCCGCGAGATCGAGCAGGCCGTGCGCGAGACCGTGGCCGCGAACGGCCTCAAGGACGCCTACATCCGCCTCGTCGTCACGCGCGGAGCGGGCCCGCTCGGCCTCAACCCCTTCACCTGCCCGAAGCCTGCGACGATCGTCATCGTCGACCGCATCACGCTCTACCCCGAGGAGATGTATGTCGACGGGATGCCCGTCATCGTGGCGAAGCGCCCGCGCGTTCCCGTCGAGTGCCTCGATCCCGCCGTCAAGAGCCTGAACTACCTCAACAACATCCTCGCCAAGGTCGAGGCGATCGAGGCCGGCTGCCACGAGGCCATCATGCTCAACACCGACGGCGAGGTGTGCGAGTGCACGGGCGACAACATCTTCCTCGTGCGCGGGTCGCGCATCGTGACGCCGCCTGTCTCTGCGGGGCTTCTGAACGGCGTCACGCGCCTCTTCGTCATGAACGAGGTCGCACCCGCCTGCGGCATCGATGTCGCTGAGCGGACGCTCCGGCTCGACGACCTCTTCACCGCCGACGAGATCTTCCTGACAGGAACGGCGGCCGAGGTGATCGGCGTGCGCTCGGTGAACGGCACCGCGATCGGCGAGGGCCGCGTCGGGCCGATCACGGGCAGGCTGGTCTCGGAGTTCAGGTCCCGCGTGGCGCGCGAGGCGCCTGAGGATTGAAGGACTTCGCCTGAGGATCGAACCGTCCACGACGCCGAGCGGGTTGACCCATGCGCTGCGTGAACTGCGACTACATCCTCTGGAACCAGCCTGCGCCCGCCCTCGGTGAGAAGCGCAGCTGCCCCGAGTGCGGCACGGGATACTCG